>DATDII010000125.1:0-18614 GCA_036521135.1 Candidatus Dormiibacterota bacterium
CATGCCGCTCAACCAGGTGGCCAGCATCTCCGTGCCGGAACCGCACCTGCTCTTGATCTCGCCCTGGGACCGCAACAACATCCCGGCCATCGAGAAGGTGCTCCGCAAGAGCGAGCTCAGCCTCAACCCCGGCAACGACGGCCAGGTGATCCGGCTGCCGGTGCCGCCGCTCAACGAGGAGCGCCGCCGGCAGTTCGTCCAGATGGTCAAGCACCGAGCCGAGGAGTCCCGGGTCGCGGTCCGCAACATCCGCCGCGACGACCTCGAGCAGCTGCGCCGGCTGGAGCACGACAAGGAGATCTCGATCGACCAGGCGCAACGGGCCCAGGCCCAGCTGCAGAAGGTCACCGACGCCTACGTCGAGGAGATCGAGGAGGTGGCCCAGCGAAAGGAAGCCGAGTTGCTCGAGGTCTGAGCCCAGGCCCAGACTCTAGGGATGGCTAGACCCAACCCCGCCCTGCCCAAGCACATCGGGATCATCATGGACGGGAACGGACGCTGGGCCCGCCAGCGCGGCCTCCGCCGCAGCGCCGGCCACCGGGCGGGGATCCAGGCGATTCGGCGGGTGATGGCGGCGGCCGACGACGCCGGGGTCCACTGCCTGACCCTGTACGCCTTCTCGACCGAGAACTGGTCGCGGCCGCGCCAGGAGGTGGCGACCCTGATGCGTCTCTTCGAGCAGACCCTCCAGGCCGAGGTCGACGAGCTCCATCGCAACGGGGTGAGGATCAGGGTGATCGGGCGCCGGGAGCAGCTCTCGAGCCGGCTCCAGCAGCTGGTCGGGGACGCCGAGCTGCGCACCGCCGAGAACTCGACCGGAGTCCTCAACGTGGCCATCAACTACGGGGGCCGGGCGGAGATCGTGGACGGCGTCCGCCAGCTGGCCAGGTCGGGGGGTGACCTGACCCGGCTCGAGGAGGCCGACCTGGCGGGCGCCCTCTACACCTCGGGGCTGCCCGACCCCGATCTGATCATCCGCACCGCCGGCGAGATGCGGACCAGCAACTTCCTGATCTGGCAGGCGGCCTACGCCGAGCTCTACGTCACCGAGACCTGCTGGCCCGACTTCGGCGCCGAGGACCTGACCGCCGCACTGGCGGAGTATGCCGCCCGGGTCCGGCGCTTCGGCGGAGTGCTCGAGTAGGGTGAACCTAGCGGTCCGGACCGCCAGCGGGGTGGCCTTGCTCGGCCTGTTCCTGGCCGCCCTCTTCCTCGGCGATCTCTTCGTCGACGGCTTCGTCGCCGTCTTCGTCGGGCTCGGGCTCTGGGAGTACTGGCAGCTCTGGCGCGGAGCCGGGCTGCGGCTCGATCCCTGGCTGCTGGTCGGGCTCGCGGCGTTCTGGCTCTTCCGCTACGCCTACCCAGGGGTGGCCGGCTCGGGGGTCATCCTCCTGGTCGCGGTGCTGGTCGGGCTCACCCTCTCTCTGCGCTTCGACCCCGGGGCCCAGCCCTTCCTGCGCTGGGCCCTGGCGGTGGCCGGGGCGGCCTGGCTCGGCTTCTGCCCCGGCTTCCTGCTCCTGCTCTACCACGGGATCGCCAGCCGGCCCCGGGCCGCCGAGGTCGTCCTGCTCACGGTCGGGATCTCGGTGATCGGCGACACCCTCGCCTACCTGGTCGGATCCCGTTTCGGCCGCCACCCGTTCTTCGCTAGGATCAGCCCCCGCAAGACCTGGGAGGGAGCGCTGGCGGCGCTGGTCGCGCCGACCGTGGCGGTGGGGCTGCTCCTGCCCCTGGCGCTGCCCGGGGTGCATTACCCGCTCGCCTTCGGCCTCGGCCTCCTGGCAGCGGTCGCCGCCATCGGCGGGGACCTGGTCGAGTCCCAGCTCAAGCGGGAGGTGGGGGTCAAGGACTCGGGCCGGCTTCTGCCCGGGCATGGCGGCGTCCTCGATCGGATGGACAGTCTGATCTTCGTGGGGGCGGTCGTATACTCGCTCCTGGGGGCGACGCACTCGTTCTGACCAACCCCCATCGCCGGGCGCCCAGGCGGAGCGCGCCGGGACCACATCGGAGGCTCGATCGATGCCAACGCGGGTAGCCGTGATCGGGGCCACCGGGTCGATCGGCGTCCAGGCGCTCGAGATCATTGAGCGCTTCCCCGCCAAGTTCCAGCTCACCGGCGCTGTGGCCGGGCGGCGGCTGGCCCCGCTCCTGGCCGCGCTGGCCCCCTTCCCCGGCGCCCGGGCCGTCCTGGTCGAGCCCGAGGAGAGCGTCCCCGCCGGGGTCGCGACCGGGATCGAGGCCGCCTGCGAGCTGGCGGGCAGTGAGGACGTCGACCTGGTCCTGGTCGGGGGGGGCGGGGCCGGGGCGCTGCTCCCCACCCTGGCCGCCTGCCGGGCGGGCCACCTGATCGCACTCGCGACCAAGGAGGTCCTGGTGATGGCGGGGGAGCTGGTGACCACCACCGCCCGGGAGCACGGGGCCCGGATCGTCCCGGTGGACAGCGAGCACAGCGCGATCTGGCAGTGCCTCCGCGGTGAGTCTAGGGAGAGCGTCCGGCGGCTGATCCTGACCGCCAGCGGGGGAGCCCTGCGCGCGATGCCCCTGGCCGACCTCTCCCTGGTCACCCCGGAGCAGGCGCTCAACCATCCCAACTGGCGGATGGGTGCCAAGGTCACGATCGACACCGCCACCATGATCAACAAGGGCCTCGAGGTGATCGAGGCCCACTTCCTCTTCGAGATCCCCTACCCCCAGATCGAGGTGGTGATCCATCCCCAGAGCGCGATCCACTCGGCGGTGGAGTTCTGCGACGGGACCATGGTCGCCCAACTCGGGGTCGCCGACATGCGGGCGCCGATAGCGCTCGCCCTCAGCGACGGCGTGAGGCTGCCCGGGGTGGTCGCCCCGCTTCAGCTGACAGAGCTCGGCCGGCTCGACTTCGAGTCGGTCGACCCCGAGCGCTACCCCGGTCTCCAGGTGGTCCGCGACGCGGGCGCCAGGGGCGGCGCCGTCCCGGCGGTGATGAACGCGGCCAACGAGGTCGCGGTCGCGGCCTTCCTCGGCGGCCAGATCCCCTTTATGGAGATCGCCAGCATGGTCGGGCAGGTGACCGCAGACTTCCGGGCGGAAGGCGAGGTTGGCCTCGAGCAGCTGCTCCAGGCCGACCGCTGGGCGCGGGGCAGGGCCGGACGCCTGGTGGCCGACCGCTCCGAGGGGGTTCCCGCCTGATGGGCGGATTCGCCCTCACCTGGCAGACGGTCGGGGGCATCATCCTGATGCTGCTGGTGGTGGTGGCCCTCCACGAACTGGGCCACTTCGTGGTCGCCAAGCGCGCCGGGATCATGGTCGAGGAGTTCTCGATCGGCTTCGGGCCCCGCCTCTTGAGCAGGCTCCACGGCGAGACCCGCTATTCCCTTCGGGCGCTGCCCCTGGGCGGCTACGTGAGGCTGGCTGGGATGACCGGGCTCGAGGCCCCACCCCACGACGGCGGCGAGCGCGCCTTCATCAAGGCGAGCAACGTCCGGAAGGCGACGACCCTGGCCGCCGGCGGGCTCATGAACATGCTCCTGGCGGGCCTTCTCCTGACCGGTGTGGCCGTGGTCGGCGGCCCGTCGCCGCAGATCGAGCAGGGGGGCGCGCTCGCGGCCGCCGGGGTCAAGGGGGACTGGCAGGTGGTGTCCGTCGGCGGCCACCCAACCCAGGGGCTGGACGGGATCCGCTCGCAGATCCAGGCGGACCGGGGGCTCCCGCTCGAGGTCGGCCTCAGGCCCTGGAACGGCGGTGCCCTGCACCGGGTCAGCGTGCGGCCGCAGCTGCACTGGGTCGGTCTCGGCAAGACCCCGCGGATCCCGCTTGAGGCCACCATCACCTCGATCAACGGTGTCGCCAGCCCCCACGCGACCTCCGACGGGATGGCCGCCGCGATCCCGGGCAAGGGGCCGCTCGAGGTCGCCTACCGGACCGCGGCCGGGAAGACGGGCACAGTCCTGGTCAAGCGCGGCCAGCTTCACGTGGAGTGGCTGGTCGGCTACATCGCCTCCGAGGGCAACCTGCTCATCCCGAGCCTCGGGGGACCCCCGATGCCGATCTACTCCGCCCTTGCCGCCGGCTTCTACGCGGTGCCGAGCCAGATCGGCTCCACCTTCGTCAACCTCTGGCGGCTGATCAGCCCCCACCATCCGGCTGATCTGCGCCTCTCGGGCCCGGTTGGGATCGCCGAGGAGACCTCGGTCGCGACCCAGATTGGGCCGATGACCTATCTCACCCTGATGGCGCTGATCTCGATCAACCTCGGCCTCTTCAACCTCCTGCCGATCCCGTTCCTCGACGGGGGCCGGCTCTTCTTCGTGCTCCTGGAGATGGGCCGGCGGCGGCGGATAAGCCCCCGGGTCGAGGCTGCGGTCCACGCGGTTGGGTTAGCCTTGATAGCGATGCTCTTCATCTACGTGACCTTCGGCGACATCTCCCAGCTGGCCCGATGATCCAGCGCCGTCAGACCCGCCCGATCAAGGTCGGCAAGGTGGTGATCGGGGGAGCCGCGCCGATCAGCGTCCAGACCATGACCAAGACGCCGACCGAGGACGTCCAGGGAACCCTGGAGCAGATCGCCCGGGCCGCCGACGCCGGCGCCGACATCATCCGGGTCACCTGTGACACCAAGGAGGCGGGGGAGACCCTCCGCGAGATCGTCAAGGGGAGTCGCCTCCCCATCGTCGCCGACATCCACTACGACGCCCCCCTGGCCCTGATGGCCCTAGATGCGGGCATCCAGTGCCTGCGCCTCAACCCCGGCAACATCCGCCAGCCGGAGAAGATCGCCGAGATCGCCAAGCGCTGCCAGGCGCTCGGGGTGCCGATCCGGATCGGGGTCAACGCCGGCAGCCTGCCGGACCGCAAGAAGCTGGCCGGGGGCCGTGGCGAGGGGGGGATCCCCGAGATCGCCCAGCGCATGGTCGATGCCGCCCTCGGCCACATCGGGATTCTCGAGGACCTCGGCTTCCAGGACATCAAGGTGAGCCTGAAGGCGAGCGACGTGCTCACCAACCTGGCCGCCAACCGACTCTTCGCCAGCCTCGACAACCGCTACCCGCTCCACCTCGGTTTGACCGAGTCCGGGCCGACCAAGACGGGCTCGATCAAGAGCGCCATGGGGATCGGCATCCTCCTCGCCGAGGGGATCGGCGACACCATCCGGGTCTCCCTGGTCGACGAGCCCGAGGAGGAGGTGCGGGTCGCCCGCCAGATCCTCGCCAACCTGGAGGAGAAGCCGACCGGACCCAACCTGATCGCCTGTCCGACATGCGGCCGGCTGGAGATCAAGATGGTGCCCATGGTCGCCCAGGTGGAGGAGGCTCTGAAGCGGGTCAAGCGACCGATCAACGTCTCGGTCATGGGCTGCGTCGTCAACGGGCCGGGCGAGGGGATGCACGCTGACATCGGCATCGCCGGAGGCCAGCAGAAGGGGATCCTCTACCGCAAGGGCAAGGTTGTCGCGACCATGCCCGAGGGGGAGCTGGTCGGAGCCCTTATCGCCGAGCTGGATCGGATCGCCGACGAGGACCAGCGCCTGATCGCTCTGGGGCAGCCCCTGCCCGAGGGAATACCCGACCTGGAGACTGAGCCCGTCCTAGCCGGCTGACGAAGGCGCGGCCGCCGCCAGCACCGGCCGCTGGGCGGGCACCTTCTCCTTCCGGCAGGCGGCGGCATAGCCCTCAAAGATCTCCCGGGCGGCGCGGTCGTGCCCGACCAGCTCCTCGGGGTGGTACTGGACGCCGAGGACGAACTGGTCCCCGGGGAGCTCGACCGCCTCGATCAGACCGTCGGGGGCCCAGGCGCTCGCCCGGAGCGAGGGCGCGAGTCGCTCGATCCCTTGGTGGTGAAGGCTGTTCACAGCGATGGTCTCGCCCTCGACCAGCTGGCCCAGCCGAGAAGCCGGGTCGACCCGGACGGGGTGGGCCGGGACATCCCGGGCTACCGGTCCCTCGGCTTCGGGGCGAGGGCAGTGCTGCGGCAGGTCCTGGACCAGGGTTCCGCCGAGCCCCACGTTGAGCACCTGGAGGCCCCGGCAGATCGCCAGGACCGGGACCCCGGCCGAGAGGGCCCAGTCCAGCAGGGCGAACTCGAGCTGGTCACTCTCGGTGTCCGGGACCGTGCTGGGATCGAGGTCCTGGCCGTAGCGGAGGGGATCGATGTCGGGGCCGCCGGGCAAGAGCAGGCCGTCGATGAAGCTGAGGTCGCTCGGAAGCCGGCTCCGGGTCGGGAAGAGGATCGGGGTCAGGCCCACCATCTGGAGCGCGGCGACGTAGGCGCGGTTGAGCGCCTGGAGCGGCCTGGCCCCGGCCTCGGTCTCGGCCCGGAGGGCGGCCTGGGTCGGGACCAGGACCAGCGGGTGGGCAGCCTGGTCGGTGACCGGCACCTAGAGGGAGCCGACCGGGGCCGGCGCCGCCGACTCGACGAAGGCGGCAATTCGCTCCAGCGCGTCGGCGATCTGGGCCTCGGAGACGGTGTAGGCGAAGCGGAGGTGACCCTCGCCATAGGCCCCGAACGCCTCGCCGGCGACCGCCGCCACCCCTGCCTCGACCAGCAGGCGCTCCGCCAGATCGCGGCTGCTGATACCGGTCGCGGTCACCTTGGGGAAGGCGTAGAAGGAGGCGGCCGGGAGGTGGCACTCGAACCCCGGGATCTGGTTGAGGCCGTTGACCAGGACGTCGCGTCGACTTCGGAAGGCGGCCACCATCTTCTCGACCGCCCGCTCGGACGCCTCCGCCTCGAGCGCCTCGACTCCGGCCAGCTGGCTGAAGGCGGCGGCGCAGGAGCTGGTGTTGATCAGCAAGGTGGTCATCCGCTCCGCCAGCTCGACCGGCATCACCCCATAGCCGAGGCGCCAGCCGCACATGGCGTAGGTCTTGGAGAAGCCGTCCATGATGATCGTCCGCTCGGCCAGGCCGGGCCGGCCCCAGATTGGTCGGGGCAGGTCCTGAAAGCAGATCTCGGAGTAGATCTCATCGCTGACGACCCAGAGGTCGTGCTCCAGGACCAGCTCGGCGAGGCGGTCGAGGTCGGACTCGGTCATGACCCCGCCGGTCGGGTTCTGGGGGGAGTTGATGATGATCATCCGGGTCTTCGGGGTGATCGTCCGCGCCACCTCGTCCAGATCCATCCGAAAGTCGGCCTCCTGGCGGATCAGCACCGGTCGGGCGGCGGCGCCGACGAAGTCGATCAGCGAGCGGTAGACGGGATACCCAGGGTCGGGGAGGATCACCTCGTCACCGGGCTCGATCAGGGCCAGCAGGGCGAAGTGGAGGATGTTCTTTGATCCGGGGACGACCACCACCTGGGCCGGGCTGACCTCGATCCCGCCCCGCCTGCTGGTCTGGGCCGCGATCGCCTCGCGCACCTGGGGCAGGCCGGCGGCCGGCGTGTAGTGGGTGGCCCCGCCCAGCATGGCCTGGTGGGCCGCCTCGATGATGTTCTCGGGGGTGCTGAAGTCGGGCTCGCCGATCTCGAGATGGATGACCGACTTGCCCTCAGCCTCCAGCCGGCGGGCGTGGGCGAGCACCTCGAAGGCGCTCTCCGTCCCGAGCCGGCTCATCCGAGTTGCGAAGCGCAAGGTCAACTCCCTTCCAGGGCAATGGTGCCCGTCTGCTCAGCTGACGACGGTGATCGATCCCACCATCCCCAGGGTCTCGTGGGGGATGCAGAAGTATTTGTAGGTTCCGGCGACGGTCAGCTTGAGCGACCAGCTCGCGCCGCCCGGAAGCTGATGGTTCCAGCTGGCCGCCCCCGAGGGCAGGGCCGCGTCGGAGGCCACCGCCGCGTCGGCGGTGTCGTCGGTGGTGGTGTGGGTGATGTCGCCCGAGTTCTTCCAGGTGACCGTTCCCCCGACCTTGAGGCAAGCCGAGCTCGGCGAGAACTTGAGGTCGTTACCGGCGGCGATCGTGACCGTCGACTGGGCGGTGGCGGCGGTGCAGCCTGCGCTGGTCCCGCCGCTGCTGGAGGCACTCGCCTGCGAGTTGGCCTGGCCCGGGATGGGACCGGTTCCACAGGCGGCGAGGAGCAGGGCGATGGCACCGACTGCAATTCCGACGACGGCGGAATACCGCCGGGAATGGGATCGGCTCATCGGCACCTCCTGAGTGGACTGTCCCTCAGATGCTACCGCGACGCTCCCTCCTCACCGCGGTCTCTCGGGTGGCATGACCCGGGCCGCGCCCACCGCTCCGGCGAGCCAGCGCAGGCGGGCGAAGAACCCGGCGGTATGGGGGGAGCGGCCCAGCCCCATGCCGCTGAAGTCGAAGTGATGGGTCCACTCGTGGAGCAGGGTGTTGACGAACGCCCCCGAGGCGAGCACCTGCTGCCGGATGGCTGTCCGGTGGTAGATCCTGATGGCGCAGCGCTCGGGGGCCGCACCCGGCGTCGGGATCCGGCAGCGGTAGTAGCCATAGGTCTTCTGGGCCAGCCGTCCCGACCTGTCGACGGCGTGGGTCTGGGCCCGGTCGGCCAGGACCAGGCGCACCGGGGCCAGCTGGAAGCTGTCGTTGAGAACCTCGAGCAGGGCCACCGCGAGTGGCTCGCGCTCGCTGAGGCGATCGCTCTCAAGCAGCGAGGCGACCAGGACCATGGCGGCGGCCGGGGGCGGGTGGGGGAGAGCGGTGACCGCCTGGCTGCGGGCGTAGTCGACTGGCGAGGTCGCGAAGCGAGGCATTCCCGGGCAGTGTATGGAGGTCCGAGCGGTCAGCCGACGGGACTGGCCGCGGGGCTCGCGCTAGGGCGGGACAGGACCGGACCGCCTGGTCAGGCCGCGCGTCGGCCGCCGCCTGTCACTTCGGCTCGGCCGCCCGGCGCCGGTTGTAGAGGCGGATGGCCCAGAGGTAGGAGACGGCGGCGATGCCCACGCTCCAGCCGATGGCGATGATGGCGTTGTTGCCGACGCCGCCTCCGCTGAGGAGTCCGCGGAGGGTGTCGGCGACCGGGGTGAAGGGCTGGTACTCGGCGAACTGGCGCAGCCCGGGAGGCATGGTCGCGGTCGGCACGAAGCCGCTGCCAAGGAGAGGCAGCAGGATCATGATCATCGGGGTGTTGCTGGCTGTCTCGACGCTCTTGGCGGCCAGCCCGAGGGCGACCGCGAGCCAGATCACGGCGAAGGCGAAGAGGGCGAGGATCCCGAGCGTTGCCAGCCACTGGAGGGGCCGGGCGCCGGTGCGGAATCCGAGACCCAAGGCGACACCGATGACGATGGCTAGGGCGGCCATGGTCTGGATCAGGCTGCCGAGCACGTGCCCGGTGAGGACGGAGGCGCGGGCGATGGCCATGGTGCGGAACCGATCGATGATTCCGCCGGTCATGTCCATGGCGACCATGATCGAGGTGCCCTGGACCGCCGAGGCAACCGTGATCAGGAGGATGCCGGGCACCACGTAGTTGAGGTAGGCGGACCGGCCGCCGTGGGCGCTGAGACCGGCGCCGAGCTGGCCGCCGAAGACGTAGACGAAGAGGAGGAGAAGCACGATGGGCATGCCGACGAGCATCAGAGTCAGCGAGGGGTAGCGGAGCTGGTGCTTGAGGTTGCGGCGGAGCATGGTCCGCGAGTCGCTAAGCGTGTAGGCGAGCGAGCTCATCGCTGCGCTACCCCCTCGGCGACGCGGTCCGAGTCGGGTCTCTCGGCGACGTGGCTGCCGGTGACGGCCAGGAAGACGTCGTCGAGGTCCGGGGTGTGGATCGACAACCGCTCGACGTCGATCCCGGCCCTGTGCAGTTCGTCGAGCAGGCCGCGCAGGGAGTCGACGCTGCCGTCGGCCGTGACCTGCAGCAGGAGCTGGTCCTGGTCCGGCGCGGCCTCGGGAAGCAGCCTGCTGGCCGAGCGAAGCTGAGCCGGACCTGCAAAGTGGAGTCGGACGTGGCCGCCCGGGATCCGGCTCTTGAGCTCGGTTGGAGTTCCCTCGGCGACGATGCGCCCGTGGTCGAGGACGGCGATCCGGTCCGCGAGCTGGTCCGCCTCGTCGAGGTATTGGGTCGTCAAGAGGATCGTGATCCCAGCCGAAGCCAGCTCGCGGATGAGCTGCCACATGGCGTGCCGGCTGCGCGGGTCGAGGCCGGTCGTGGGCTCGTCAAGAAAGATCAGCCGGGGCTGCCCGACCAGGGTCATCGCCAGGTCGAGCCGCCGCCGCATTCCACCTGAGTAAATCGAGAGGGGCTTGTCCGCGGCCTCGGTGAGGTCGAACTGCTCCAACAACTCGGTCACCCGTCGCCGCCCGGCCGCCCGGCCGAGGTGACGAAGATCGGCCATCAGGCGCAGGTTCTCTGCGCCCGTGAGCAGGCTGTCCACCGCCGAGAACTGGCCGGTGACCCCGATCAGCGCCCGGACCCCATCGGCATCGCCGGAGACGTCGTGGCCCGCGATCTGGATCGAGCCCGAGTCCGCCCGGATCAGGGTGGAGAGGATGCGGACCATGGTGGTTTTGCCGGCGCCGTTGGGGCCCAGAAGCGAGAGGACGGTGCCGGCTCCGGCTGTCAGGCTCACCCTGTCGAGCACCACCTGATCGCCGAACGCCTTGCAGACGTCCCGGGCCAGGATGGCGGGACCGCCCGGGGTGTCGGTCATGTCCCGGCCCTTCGGGGGAGGGTCGGGTCCTCGGGGAGCTCGCCCGCGGCCCGCAGCTTCTCCCGGTGCGCTCGCCACTCCTGCTCCAGGATCGGCAGGCGCTCCACCAGGAACAGGGCGAACGCCTGCCACTCCAAGAGGATCGCTCGGCGCTCGGCCGGAGCATCCGTCAGGAGGCGCAGTCCCTCTCTGGCCAACTCGGCCTGTTCCTGATACTCGGCCATGTCGAAGCCGAGGGCTCGGGGGGACGACATGTCGATGCGAACTCGATCCATCCGCTCGCCCGCCGCGCGCGACCGCTGGATGAGCCCGAGGGCGTCTACCGTGTTGACGGCTTGGGCGATGGCGCTCCGACTGGCCAAGAGCGCATCGGCCAGCTCGCTGATGCTCTGCTCCCGGGGTTCGCAAACGGCCAGGTAGCCCAGCAGGCGGCCGACCATCGGGGCCATTCCGTAGCGCCGGGCATAGAAGCGCCCGGCATGTTCGGCAAAGGTGATCTCTCCGTCACTCGGCATGGCCGACTACTCTACACAAGCGACTGAGATAACACAAATCACTGTGGTCCCAGACATCAGCCCAGCAGGGAATGCCAGCGCCCGGGCTGCCAGCGGGGTGGCCGGCCAGGGCCGGAGAAGAACGGGATGGTCTGCCGGGGGTGAGATTCGAACTCACACGGCCTTGCGGCCTGCGGTTTTTAAGACCGCTGCGGCTACCCTTACGCCACCCCGGCTGCGCGTTCGAGCCTGGCATCGGGCAGAGTAGCGTACGCCGCCTCGCGCTGGGTGACGGGGCCTGGGAGAAGGTAGCGCTCTGCGGGGCTGGGGACCTGAGCCTGGTCAGGAGGGCGTCCCCGCTTGGGCGCGCGGGACCAGACTGCGCCGGCTGAGGGTAGTCGCGGAGGCGCTTGGTTGTGAGGCCGAGATACGCTCAGCGTGGTCGGGCGGTTATTGATGACAGGAAACTCAGTGCTCAACTTTCTCTTCCTGCTCTTGGCAGGTCCTCGAAGCGAGTCCGTTCACACGGTCAGGTCTCTCGTCCTCGCCGCTGGTGCCGCCGGCCACCGGGTCGAGGTCTTCCTGGCCGGAGATGGAGTGGCCCACGCGGGCGCCTTGGCGCTGGTCGTGCCGGTCACCCTGTGCGACGCCGACCTGCGCTGGCGCCAGGCCCAGCCCGGCGACATTGCCGGTGTCAACCGGGGCAGCCTTCGCGACCTGGCCCGCCAGTGTTCCGAGGCAGACCGCATCCTGGTCTTCCGGTGAGCAGCCCTCCGGACCAGCAGATGGTGGTGCTCGCTCGCGGGGGGCTGGACCGGGAGGATGCCGCCCTGGCCGTGCGAATCGCCCTGGCGCTCCCGCTCGAAGGTGCTGCGGTCCAGTTGGTTCTGGTCGATTCCGCCAGCCTGCTGGCCCTGGCCGACCCGCCGGACCTGGCCCCCTGGGGCGGAGGGTTGCTCCGGGAGCTGGAAGCGCTGCTCGATGACGACGAGACGACGGTTCTGGTGGAGACCGAGTCGCTGGCCTTGACCGGGCTCGACGACCAGCCTCTTCGACCGGGTGTCGAGGTGGCGACCAGGGCCGAGGTGACTTCCATCTGCGGTTTGGCCCGGGCCTGCCTTGTCATCTGAGCCGGTCTCCGAGCTGCACCTGATCAGCCGGCGCTCCGACGAGCGCGCCTGGGCCGTCTGCCGCTCCCGCGCCGAGGCCGGAGCTCATGTCGAGGTGGTCCTGATCCACGACGCCGTCCTCGAGACGGAGTCCACCCTGTCCGAGCTTCTGGGGGAGGCGGATCCGCCGGCGGTGACGATCCTGGCGTGCAGCGAGGACGCGATTCGGCGGAAGGTAGAGGAGCGATGGGCTCTGATCGACTATGCCGGCGTCATCGACCACTGCGCACGTGCCGCCCGGGTGACGACCTGGTGAGGCCACGGCGATGACCTCGATCCTGCCCGTCCTCGGTGGCCAGGAAGTCGAGCGATACAGCCGTCAGCTGCTGCTTCAGGAGATCGGCGAGGCGGGCCAGCTCCGGCTGGCCCAGTCCCACGCCGTGGTCGTCGGCTGTGGTGGGCTGGGCGTCCCGGCTGCGCTCTATCTCGGTGCCGCTGGTGTCGGCCGGCTCACCCTGGTTGATCCCGACCAGGTGGCCCTCGACAATCTCAGCCGCCAGGTGGCCTACCGCACCGACGAGGTCGGGCGGTCCAAGGCGGCCCTGCTCGCCGCCCGGATCGCAGAGCTCAACCCGACGATCCAGGTGGACGCCCGGGCCGAGGCCGTCAGCCCGTCGTCGGTCGAGGCACTGATCGCCGACGCGGACATCGTCCTCGAGTGCTCGGATGACCCGACCACCAAGTTCCTGGTCAACGACCGCTGCGTTCCGCTGGGGATCGCGGTCGTGGTCGGGGGGGCGGTTGGCCTCAACGGCCAGGTGGTCGCGGTTCCGGCCGGCGCGGCCTGCTACCGCTGCCTCTTCGGCGAGCCGCCCGCGGACGGGGGGCGTTCCTGTCGCGAGGCCGGCGTGCTCGGGCCCCTGGTCGGGGTGATCGGTTCGCTCCAGGCCCTGGTGGCGATCAAGTCGATCTGCGCCCTCGGTCACGATCAGGGAGGCCGTCTCCTCGACTTCGATGCGCTGGCGGTCCGCTGGCGCGAGGTGCGCTTCCCGCTCGACCCCAGCTGCCGGGCTCACGGGGGGAGGACTCTGGGCAACGCCATAATTGGTTGATGGCAGTTGCAACTCAGGGGCTGCTGACCGAGGAGATAGCCCAACTCCGCCGTGATCGCCACGCGCTGATCCTGGCCCACAACTACCAGCGCGACGAGGTCCAGGACGTGGCCGACTTCGTCGGCGATTCGCTCGGCCTCTCCCGCCGGGCAGCCGAGACCGACGCCGAGGTGATCGTCTTCTGCGGGGTTCACTTCATGGCTGAGACGGCAGCCGTCCTCGCCCCGGACCGGACCGTGCTCCTGCCCGACCTCGAGGCGGGGTGCTCCCTCGCCGCCAGCATCAGCGCCGACGAGCTCCGGGCCTGGAAGCGCCAGCACCCGGGTGCGGTCGTGGTCAGCTACGTCAACACCAGCGCGGCGGTCAAGGCGGAGTCAGATTACTGCTGCACCTCGAGCAACGCGGTCGAGATCGTCGAGCGCATCCCCGCCGACCGGGAGATCCTCTTCTGCCCCGACCTCTTCCTCGGCTCGCACGTCGAGCGCGTGACCGGGCGCAAGATGCATGTCTGGCTCGGCGAGTGCCACGTCCATGCCGGGATCCAGGGCGCTCAGCTCTCGGCCCAGCGGGCGGCCCACCCGGGGGCGGAGGTGCTGGTCCATCCTGAGTGCGGCTGCACCACGTCCGCCCTCTACGAGGCGGGCAGGGGCGAGCTCAAGGGGGCGACGGTGGTCGCCAGCACCGAGGGGATGGTCCGCCATGCCCAGGAGTCGGAGGCGGACAGCTTCATCGTCGCGACCGAGATCGGGGTGATGCACCGGATGCGGCAGCTGGCCCCCGAGAAGAACTTTCTCGCCGCCAATCCTGATGCCGTCTGTCCCTACATGAAGATGATCACCCTGGAGAAGGTCCGGGACTCGCTCCGCGACCTCAAGCACCAGGTCACCGTGCCGGCGGAGATCGCGGACCGGGCTCGGCTAGCGATCGACCGGATGGTCGAGGTCAGGGTCTGATGGCCAGGGGGGAGGTGGTCGGCATCTTCGGCGGCTCCGGCCTCTACCAGCTCCTGGAGGGGGCCCGCGAGGTGCGAGTGGAGACACCCTACGGCCCGCCCAGCGACAGCATCTGGCTCGGCGAGATCGCCGCCCGCAAGGTTGCCTTCATGCCCCGCCATGGCCGCGACCACAGCCTGCCTCCCCACCGGATCAACTTCCGGGCCAACCTCTACGCTCTGCACCAGGCGGGGGTCGGCCGGATCCTGGCGCCCTGCGCGGTCGGCTCCCTGCAGCGGGAGATCGCCCCCGGGGACGTCGTCATCCCAAGCCAGTTCGTCGACCGCACCTGGGGCCGCGCCGACACCTATTGGGAGGGGCCGGTGGTCCAGCACGTCAGCGCCGCCGATCCCTACTGCCCCGAGCTCAGCGCCGCCGCCGCCACCGCAGCGGCCCGCCAGGGGGCGACGGTTCACCAGGGTCAGACCCTGGTCGTCATCCAGGGTCCCCGCTTCAGCACCAGGGCCGAGTCGCGCTGGTTCTCGGGCCAGGGCTGGGGTGTGATCGGCATGACCGGCTACCCGGAGGCGATCCTCGCCCGGGAGCTCGGCATCTGCTACTCCGCGATCGCCCTGGTCACCGACTACGACGCGGGCCTGGAGGGGTCGGCCGACATCGCCCCGGTCACCCACGAGGAGGTGCTCCGGGTCTTCGCCGCCAACATCGGCCGGGTCCGCCAGATCCTCTTCGACCTGGTGGAGGAGCTTCCCCCGGCGACCAGCTGCGGTTGCTCCGAGGGCCTGCCCCTGCCTCAGCTGGCCGCCACCCCTTGAGCGGGGGAGCCGCTCCCACCGCCGACGATCCGCCCCGACTTCGGCACCGGCTCCTGACCTTCGCCGCGGTCTGGCGCCGAACCCAGACGATGCTCTTCTACGGGGCGGCCGTCCTGCTGGTGGGGACCGTGGTCACCTACGTCGACAGCCACAAGCTCGACCTCGAGCTGCTCATCGTCGGGATCCTGCTCTTGCTATTTGGCATCGCGTTCGTCTTCGGGGGCCGCCTCCACTACGTCCAGGTCAGGCCCGGAGGTCTGCGGCTGAATGGCCTGCGAGGGTTCCAGGAGATCCCCTTCGCCGAGATCCGTCAGGCTCGCTGCCAGCCGCTCCATGTCCTCTTCGCCGCGCCCAACCGGCGCGGTCTGATGCTCCGCAGCCTGCACCCGTTCGAGCAGACCCCGGCCTGCGTCCTGCGCTTGGAGGCGGACGAGGCACGGATGAAGCGGCTCGGCCGGGCGGCCGGCCGCGGCTGCGCGATTGAGCACGACCTGATCCTGCTGGTGGCCCAGGCAAAGGAGCTTGAGCGAAGCCTGCAGCCGCTCATTCCCCGGCGGCCACCGGCACCGGCAGCCCGCCGGCGGTGACCTCGACCGCCATGCCCACGTGGCAGCGCGAGGGTGTCGGGGCGGCGGTTGCGGCGGCCATCTTCGCCGCGCTCTGCGTCTTGATGGGGTGGCCGGTCCACCCCCTGGTCGCCGTCCTGATGGTGGCCGCGCTCTGGGGTCTCTCGCTGCTCCTGCGCCGGCACCGGACCCTGACCCGGATCGACGGCCTCGACTGCATCATCGTCGGGGTCCTGGTCGCGGCCGCCCTGGTGGTGAGGCTGGCCAGCCCGATCTACCTCGACTTCCTCCAGGGCAACGTCGACCTCAGCGGGACGGTGCCCGCCCCGGCCGGGGTCCACCGGTCAGCAACCCACGACGTCCTCGGGGTCGGGGCCTGGGGACTGGGGTACCCGTTCAACAAGGCGGGCTGCACCCAGGTCCCGGTCGGCCCCCACCAGACCGAGGTCAAGCGCTGCGGCTTCGTCTTCGACGAGGTCTACTTTCCCGTCGACGCCCTGAAGGACCTCAAGGGCATCGACTACTTCGACCCCGAGCCCCCCCTCTCCAAGCTGATCATGGCGACCGGGATCAGCTGGCTCGGGTTCAACGCCTGGGGCTGGCGGATCATGTCGGCCATCTTTGGCAGCCTGGTGATCGGGCTGCTCTACTTCCTGGGGCGCCGGCTCTGGCCCAAACGTCGATCGTTCCCCCTGCTGGCGGCGCTCTTCTTCAGCCTCGACGGATTGGAGCTGGTCTCCTCCCGGACCGGGGTGATCGACATCTTCGCCGTGTTCTTCGTGGTCCTCGGGCTCTGGCTGTTCACCCTGCACTGGCACGCTCGGACCCGCTCCGAGTGGCTCTGGACGCTCTATCTGACCGCGGCGGTCGCAGGCCTGGGGGTCGCCACCAAGGCCGACATGATCCCGCCGCTGATGCTGATGGGACTGCTCCTGGCGCTGCGCTGGGTCCGGCCCCATCTTCGCCTGCGCGGCCTCGGGGGAGGCAACTCGCACTGGCTGCTGCCACCGGTCCCCGACGACCCCGGGGAGGCGGGCCGGCGGACCATGGTGGCCTCGCTGCGCTGGGCCTGGCACTACCTGGGCGCGCTCCTGCTGATCGCCTTCATCTTCTACCTGTCCTTCTTTCGCTACTGGACGGTTCCCCACAGCATCTATGTCAACTTCGCCGACACCAGCGGCCCCAGCGCGACCTGCCGCAGCCTCACCACCGAGGCCGACGTCTGCCACCTCCCGGTCGCGATGCCGGTGCAGAAGGACCACATCGGCCCGATCACGCTCTGGCTGCCCACCTCTTTCAACCTCGAGCAGTCGGTCGTCGACGTGGAGATGAACAGCATCGCCGGGCTCAGCTACCAGGCGACCTTGAAGGCGACCCACCCCTTCGCGTCGCCGTACTACACCTGGCCCCTCGACGGCCACCCGGTGCTCTTCTACGCGGAATACACCGGCAACGGGGTGACCACCGCCTCCGGTGAGACCGTTTCCAACTACACCTGGATCGATGACATGGGCAACCCGGCGATCTTCTGGATGGGCCTGCTCGCCCTGGCCGCCTGCCTCTATTGGACCTTCCGGCGCCGGGACCGGGTCGCCCTCTTCATCCTGCTCGGCTTTCTCTTCGACTGGCTGATCCTCTGGTCGTGGCCCTCGCGGATCCTCTTCTTCTACGAGATCCTCGAGGCCCTGCCCTTCACCTGCCTGGCCCTCGCCTACTGCTGCACCAAGCTGGCCCACGCCCACAGCGCCTTCCAGTTGGGGCGGATCCGGCTTGGGCCCTACAGCCTCCGGCCCCTGGCGGGTGCGGTCGTGCTCGCCGTGGTGCTCAGCTTCATCTACTTCTATCCCCTCTGGACCGGCCAGCCGATCTCGTCCACCAACTTCTTCCAGCACGTCTGGCTCCCGGGCTGGTACTGAGGGGGCGGTAGGCCGAGGTGACCTGGGGACTAGTCGCCTACTGGGTCCTGGTCGTGCTCGCGGGCTCGGCGCTGGTGGACCTCGTCCCCTGCGACTGGCGCCTGGCCGAGAGGCTGGCGGCCGGGCTCCTGGTGGGGGTTGTCGCCTCGAGCCTGCTCAGCCTTGGCCTCAGCCTCTGGTGGGGGGTCGGGGTCGTGTCCGCGCTCGCGGGCCCTGCTCTGCTCCTGCTCGGCGCGATTGTCGCCGGGCGGGGATCCTGGCCCAGGCGGGTCCGCCATAGGCCTGACTCCTGGCGTGGGTGGCTGGCAGGGGAGTGGTCGAGACCGGGGACCAGGTACGGGCTGGTGGTGGCGGCCGTGGTCGGAGTCGTCTTCTATTTCATCTTCACCAGGGCCCTGACCGAGGCCGGGGGAGCGATCTCCGCCAACTACCCGACGGTGTGGTCCGACTGGTCGGTCCACGCCGCCTACGCCCAGAGCTTCCTGCTCGGGCACAACCTGCCGCCCCATGACAGCCTGGAGGCGGGCACGGGTCTGCCCTATCCCTTCCTGCCCGACTTCCAGTCGGCGCTCCTCTTGGGCCTGGGCCAAAACCTCTGGGGCGCGCTCGACGTGCCCTCATGGCTCATCTCGTGGTCGGCGGCGGTCCTCTTCTGGCATCTGGCCCAGCGGGTCACCAGGCGCAGCGCGGCCGCCAGCCTGGCCCTGGTCCTAGTCCTCTTCGGCGGCGGCCTCGGCTTCATCGGACTGTACGGGGACGGCTGCCAGCAGCTGGCCCACACCGAGGCCGGTTTCAGCGCCAGCTCCTGCACCAGCCTCAGCTCCCGGACCCCGGGCGCCGCCCTGGCGTTCGTCGGCCATCTGCCGACCGAGCTGACCCATCTGCCCCGGTCCTACGACGGCCAGGACCAGACCGATCCCCCGGTCGCCGACCTGCAGTGGTACGAGCCCCTGCTCGCGTTCTGGCTGCCGCAGCGCGACTTTGACTACGGCCTGGGTCTGGTCGCCCTGCTCAGCCTGCTCCTCTGGGAGGCCTGCCGGGGCCGCCGGCGAGCGCTGCTCCTGGCGGCCGGGGTCGGGGCGGCGGCGCTTCCCTGGTTCAACCCCTTCGGG
>DATDII010000126.1:0-12325 GCA_036521135.1 Candidatus Dormiibacterota bacterium
GATCAGGACGACCCCAGCGGCGAACTTCTGGCGGCCCGGCTTCGGGAATGCAGACGGTCAGCGCGGCGGGACGCACGCGGACGTCAAGCGAGGTCCCTGCCGAAAGGGGATCCCCGTCCAACTCACGAGCCCGGGGATGCTCGGTCCTGATCAGCGCCCGGCGGGCCCGAAAGGTCTCGAGCCTCCCCCCCCGGGGTCGGCGCCCGATCAGGCTAAACCAGATTCCGGCCCACTCGTGCAGCCAGCGCGGTCCGATCACGACGATGTTGAGCTCACCGTCGTCAGGTCGCGCGGACGGTATGAGGCTAATCCCTCCGGGTAGACGCCCGACGTTGGCGACCAGTACTGACCTGACCTGCCGCCGCAGGGGTGGGCCGCCGTCCAGGCTGATCTCGGCCTCGAATCGCGGCTCGGAGAGGTGTCGCAGGGCGGCGGCCACGTAGGCGGGCCACCCAAGGCGAGACTTGGCCCGGTTGCTGGTCTCCACCATCATCTGCGCGTCGAGCCCGATCCCGGCCGCGATCGTAAAGACTCTCCCCTCGATCTCACCAAGGTCGATCCGGATCCGCCCGCCCCGGGTCGCCACCAAGACACAGTCGGCGACATCGGTGGGGAGGCCAAGGTTGAGGGCAAGCACATTACCCGTCCCGGCCGGGATCGCGGCCAGGGCCACGTCGGTTCCGGCCAATATCGACGCAGCCGCCCGCAAGGTGCCATCGCCGCCCCCGACGAAGAGAACCTCAGCCCCTCGGGCGACTGCCTCACGGGCCTCAGGCCGCCCCTCGCCCCCCTTCGTGGTCTCGTACCAGGCCGGCTCGGGCCAGCCCGATCGCTCGACGGCGCGAAAGAGCTTCCGGCGCCAGGTGGGCAGGTTCTGGATCCGGGCAGGGTTAACCACCACCGCACTTCTGGCCATCAGGGCTAACCGATCGCGCCCGAACGGAAGAACGCTAGGAGGGGGTGACTCCAGTCGACCATGGCCCGAAGCCTGGCACAATCGCCTCCCCCCGGATCGACCGAAGGGGATGGAGGCGACTCCGGGAATCGAACCCGGGATCGCGGTTTTGCAGACCGCTGCCTTACCACTTGGCTAAGTCGCCGCGCCCCGGGGGATTGTACCGAGAAGCCAGGCAACCCCTAGCTGACTCGCCCCGCGGCCAGCCACAATGTCTACCCGCCCACCCGACGAAGGAGGAGTAGCCGATGGCCGAGGCCAGGACCGGAGCGGTGCTCGCCCTTCACCAGGGAGCCGTCACCGAGCTCGTCCTGAACCGCCCAGACCATCTCAACGCTATCGACGAGGAGGTCGGTCGCCACCTTCGGGCGGCCCTTGCGATGGTTGAGGGCGATCGGAACTGCCGTTGCCTGGTCCTCACCGGGGCCGGCCGCGGGTTCTGCGCTGGTCAGGCCTTGCCCGGTCCGGACGATCCGGAGCAGCTCCCACCCGATATCGGCGGCCTGGTCCGTGACCGCTACAACCCCCTGGTCCTTCAGATCCGGCACCTTCAGATACCCGTCGTGGCGGCCGTCAACGGTCCGGCGAGCGGAGCCGGGTTCGCGCTGGCCCTGGCAGCCGATCTCCGGGTCGCCGCGGAGGACGCCTGGTTCAGCTGCGGCTTCTCCAGGATTGGCCTGGTACCTGACACCGGCTCCTCATTCTTCCTGACCCGCTACTTGGGACTGCCCCGCGCGATCCAGTTGGCAATGAGCGGAGAGCGGATCTCCGCCCGCGCAGCAGCCGAACTCGGCTTTGTGGCCGAGGTCTTCCCCCGGGGGTCGTTTGTGTCGGACTATCGCGCCTTTGCGCAGGATCTGGCGAACGGACCGACCCGCGCCTATGCCCTCACCAAGACTGCCTTGAATGCCTCGCTCACCTCAACCCTGGAGGAGCAACTTGAGTTTGAGGCGGACTCCCAACAAGAGGCTTCGGAGACCCACGACTTCGCCGAAGGGTTGCAGGCCTTTCACGAGAAAAGACGGGCGGCCTTCACGGGCAAGTAGCTAGAGCCTGACATACCAGAATGGCGGCGGCAAGCGTCCCGAGCCGCGAGTCCAATGCTACAGTCCACGGCGCAACCTTCGCCTCACGCATCGAGAGGACGGCGCTGAATCCTATGACTTCACTCGAGACCTCCAGCCTCTATCATTCATCGGGTCTGCATTAGATACGGCGAGTTGACGCGCGACCATGTCGAGGAAACCACAAGCAGTGACCGCCTCCCCAACAGCTGCTCTTCCGTTATCGGCCGGCGGCCAGGTACTCGTGAGCGTCCTCATTGTCACCTACAACCCTGAGGAGGACTCGTTCCGGGCCTGTCTAAGGTCCATTCTCAACCAGACGTACCGGTCTTTAGAGGTGGTTGTGGTAGACAACGGGTCACGGGGACCGGTGCTTGAGCGCGCGATCGCACAAGAACACAGCGGTCTCGAGTCGCCGCCACCGATCCGTCTAACTCGGCTCCCCCACAACCGGGGGTTCGCGCACGGGATGAACCGCGCGATAGCGGAGTGTAATGGTCCCCTGTGCCTGCTGCTCAACCCGGACACGCAGCTCGAGCCGACCGCCATTGCCATACTGGCCGAGGCGGCATCCGACCACGCCGATGCGATTGGTTTTGCGCCCAAGGTGAGGCTCGCCGCCTACCCCGAGATTCTGGACTCGCTCGGACTCGAGTTCAGCTCAAGCGGCGATGCTGCCCAGCGGGGCCTAGGCCAGCCCGACCTCGGTCAGTTTGACCGCTGTGAGACCATCCCGGGCATCTCGATGGGCGCCGCCCTTGTCCGGCGTGAAGCGTTTGCCTCCGATGCAGTGGGCCTCCTTGACGAACAGTTCTTTATGTTCTTTGAAGATGTCGACTGGAGCGTACGGGCCTGCTTGTATGGCTACCGGTTTCTGACGGTCCCCGCGGCGGTAATCTTCCACGTCGGATCGGAGAGCGTCCGCAAGAGACCCTTTACCTGGCGATATCGCTTGGTGGAGCGCAACGTGTACTACATGGCAATCAAGAACTTCGACTCACGGCACCTCGCTCGATTCATGCTTAGACGGACCAGCAATCACCTCCGGAAGGTTGCCCGAGGTAGGAGACCGCTCACTACCATCCGCCTCCTAGCCGAGTCGTGGATAGCTCTTTGGACGCTGCACGCTGAGCGCCAGGTGGTCCAGACCAGGAGGCGCCAGCGCGACTCAGTGTTGGCTGATGCTGAGCCGGGACCGCTGGCCGTGGACCCTCTACGGTGGGCTCCGATCTACACTTGGGCTACTCTTCGCAACAGTCTGGGGCGGCTCTATGCGGTAACTGGCGAGGAGCGCTGGGCCAGAGCGTACCGCTACCTTGAGCTGGTGACCGACCTGGATATTCGGTTCGGCGGAGGAGAGATCCTCACTCGCCTTGAGCGGCTCGCCTCTCCTTTACCTGAGGCGGTCCGCGTCTACGCCAGCAAGGTACTTCAAAATAGCCTCTAGTCGAAGCTCATAGCTATAGCACAATCTAGCCGCCGGTGTCCCACGGAGAGGAGTTCGCGGGCAAACTTGGGGCGGGTCAGCCGTGTGTGCCGCGCGCAAACACTGACCAATGGTTTCTGGCTAGGATCGGCGCCCACTTCTTGACAAAGGCGCCGCCGGGAGCAAATAGCGGCTGCAGAGCTGAGTCGGGAGCGGTCTGGTACTTCGCGAGCTCGGCCGCCTGCTGAGTGCGGGCGGTCCGAATCTCGCTACCCTGGACCAGTCCATAGTCAAGAGAGCAGCCGAACTGGATTCCGACCGCTACGACCAGCCCTGCCAGCAGCATCTGAGAGGATCTCCGCCCCTCCCACCACCGAGTTCCGGTAGAGCGGGCGCCGGCACGCCGGCAATAGGTCGCACCGACCACATATAAGCTGACCGGCAGGAGGAGCGTAAAGGTGGTGTACCGCGACGAGAGAGCTTCTTCGGGGCCGAGGACGGATCGGCCCCAGGTTAGGAGCAGTACAAACGCCAGTCCGAGGAACATCAGCGCCAGCGGTGTGCGCAGCCGGTCGCGCCATTTTCTCTGCCATCTCACGGCGAAGATCGTGACACCACACGCAGCGAGGACGACGGCCCCGACGACGGCGTGGAAGCGCGGTGCATAGTTCCCCGATGCGTCCAGTAGGAATCGTACCGCTTGGGGTATGTGGCTATAGGAGTAGGACGACCAGCTGGTGGGCTCGGTCGGCCCCAGGCGCCAAGCGTAGGCTATGAGTGTCAGCACTCCGATCGCGAGCCAACCCGCCAGCCAGCGCCGGCTGTAGCCGTGCGCCCATCCGTAAATCAGGCCCGCCGGCCAGACGAGTAGCCCTTGGATCAGGGAGAACGACGCCACGACCGCAGCCAGCACTGCCAGGCATCTGGGGAGACGCCGTTCCAGTCCGAGTTCGAGGCAGCACAGACAGGCGACCATGGCGAGCAGGGTCAGCGGCCAGGCGAGTTGAAAGTCCCAGAGGATGTTTTCGATCTGTACCGGACTGAGGAGTAGGAGGCCAATCGGTATCAGCCAGATCCCACGAAGAGGCGTGGTCCGTCTGACCAACCAGCACACCAGCACCAGTGCCAACGCTTCTAGAGCCGCCCCGACATACATGTCTGCCACCGCGTCGTAATGCGACGGCAGGTCGATGGCCAGGAAGAACAGATACGGGAACAAGATGCGGTTGCCGTTGTGCGGCGACCACAGGCTCGCTAGGGAGAGCCGACCGCTGGCGAAGCGCCCCAGCATCAGGACAGTCGTATTCCAGCTATCCTCGACTACGACATTGACCCCGAATTGGGCGACCAGCCAAAAGTAGATCCCGACCGGCACCGCTAGAAGAAGGTGCCACCATGACGAGTCGGATGCCGTGGCGGAGGGGGGACCAAGATCTCGGAGCCGGGAGCGGCGATCTACCACTGGGATGAGGGACCTGGTCGGAGGCGGTACACCGAGGGCTCGTCGCTCACCCCTCTGGTGCCTTCCCTGTCCGGCATTGGTCCAGTCTATCGGGAACGATGCCGCGGACTGGGAAGCTCGACAGGTGCCGCAATCTCGCCGAGGCGAGCCTCCACGTTGGGCGTTGTGGCCCCACGAGTTGGCCCCGGACGGCGCCTCGACTGCCGAAGCAGGTCCCATGGCGCAGGTCAAGCCACGACAGGTAACATCGAGGGGTGCGTGTACCAGGTTGGCCCGAGCGCCGTCAGCGATGGGACCGCGGCAGATGTCTCAGTCGGCCCGTTATGGATGGTCGTCTGGATCCAGGCTGGGATACCCGCTCCAAGTCAGCCACGCGGTGATCAAGCGCTGCCGTCCGAGTTGAGGTAGCGGTGGCTTCTCCACACATGGCCGCACCGGCCAGCGCACCGCTGACAAGCGTAATCATAGTCACCTACCAACCGGACCCTGGCCTGCTGCAGGAGTGCCTGGCTTCGCTCGTGGCGTCGACCCACCGTCCAATACAGGTAGTCGTCGTGGACAATGGGTCAGCGCCGGGGAGCGTGCGATCGCTAGTCGAGCGGGATCTGCCGACGCCGGGGATCTCGGTGGAGGTGGCGGCTCAGGCAACCAACTTGGGTTATGCCGCAGCCACCAACATCGGTATTCGGGCGTGCCAGGGAGAATTTGTCCTGATGCTCAACCCTGACGCCCGGGTAGAGCCCGACACCATCCGCATCCTCATCGCCGCCGCCGCTCGGCATCCTGAGGCGGCTGGGCTGGCGCCGAAGATACTGCTATCCGCTCCCCAGTTCATCCTCGACTCGGTGGGCATGTCGATGCACGCGGGCGGTGCCGCCGCTCAGCGAGGACTCGGCCAGATCGACATCGGGCAGTACGACGTCGAGGAGCCGGTCGATGGCCTCTGCTTTGCCGCCGCGTTCGTGCGCAGCACTGCCTTCGCTCGCAGTCGCGTGGGGACCCTGGACCGGCGGTACTTTATGTTCTACGAGGACGTCGACTGGTCACTTCGCGCCCAAGTGCTAGGAGAGACGTTTTGGAGCGTACCGTCGGCACGAGTAATCCACTTCCACTCGGCCACGACGCGACATCTAGGCGGAGACTTCAAGACCCGACTGATCCAGCGCAACCTGATCTGGACGGCCGCCAAGAATCTAGAGGCACGCTCAGCGACTAAGGTGCTCATCCGGCGAACAGCGGTGAACCTGAAGCACGCCGCCGAACTCAGGTATCCGGCCGCCTCCTTGCGGGCAGTATTGGAGGCTTGGACGGGCCTCCCCCGCTTGATGAAGTCGCGCCGTCAGGTTCAGCGGCGGCGCCGCCGCCGCGATGTGGAGGTTGTTTCCACTGAGCAGGACAGGCTCTTCTTCGACGTTGCCACCTATCGCCCCGAGATCAGCGTGGCGGCACTGCTGTCAGCTCTGAGCCGGCTCTACATAGTCTCCCCAGCCCCAGGTCTAGAGCAGGTCGTCAACCGGATCCAGGTTGCCACCGTGTCCGGGGCGGCCCGGGATCCGGTGGCGGTAGCCGCCATGGTGCGCCAGGGCCAGATCGCGATCTCGCCCGCGCTAGATTGGCTGCTTCAGCAGATGGAGGCTGGCCCCAGGAACTAGCCTCCGCCGTGAGGGGAGGCGTCCGACCCGACGCTGCCACGCGCGGCGGGGCGGCCCATCCACGAACCGCATCGCGGCGGGCCGGTCAGGGAAGCCCTCTCCGCGCCCACCAAGACCTTGCCTTGCGAAGAGTTGGCCTCAACCCCTCCCGACGCAGTCCGCGCAGCCCTGCCAGAGCCAACCGCTTGGGGCCCTCCAGGCGGAGTTGCAGGTTGGAGGATTGCGCCTGGGCCTGAAATTGCTCACGGGGGTGGTCGGGGGCTGACTCTGGAGCATCACAGAATCTCAGAAGCGGCTCGGCAGCGCGAGCCCAAGTCATCTCCGCGGCCACCCCGCGGACCCGTTCTGCCATGGCCCGGCGCTCCACCGGGTCCGCCACAAGTTGGGAGAGGGCATCCACCAGCGGGCTAACCTCGCCCGCCGCCACCGTCCAGCCCAGCCTCCTCTCGTCGACCAGATCTGCCAGGACGTCCCCCTTGGTCGAGATGATCGGGAGCCCGGCCCAGAGATAGTCAAGAATGCGAGTCCGGAACGCGTACCTGGTCTCGGCGTGGTCGAGGTGGATCGAGATGCCGCAGTCAGCGGCCAGAAGCCAGTCGGCCCGCTTTTCGTAGGCAACCCACTCTTCGTTGAAAAAGACGCTGCGACCGAGGACGCCGAGATCGGTCGCCAGCTGCCGGGCCCGCTCGGGCATCCACATCTGGCTGGGAACTCCGGGGTTGGGATGGTCCATCGCCATGAAGACCAGCTTGAGTCGCGGCTCCTTCCCTGCGATCTCGGCGATGGCTTGGATCAGAGTGAGTGGATCGAACCAGTTGTATATTCCTCCCCCCCAGAGCAATACGACATCGCCGCTGGAGACCTCAGCTGGGAATCCCGGCGGCCTGTCGGCTGTGCTTTCGGGGGGTGATGCGGGAAGTCCGAAGGGGACGACCCCGATCAACTGCCGCAGCGAGTCGTCGGCCGACCAAGTCAGGGGATTGACCCTCCCCACCGCCGTCAGTGCCCCGATCCAAAGGTCCCGCTGCCTCTCGCTGGCGCAGATGAAGTAGTCGCCCGCACGGAGCAGCTCGTCAAGGATTCCCGAGACCTGATGGTTGTGCGCCCGCCGCTCCCGCAAGGGGAGGAGTCTCTCCTGCTCCAGCAGCGACAACGGGAAGGGGTCATAGAGATCGACGATCAGAGGCGCCTTTGCCTTCCGGAGTGAGGGAAAGGCCCGGAGCGCAAATCCCTGTACCAGGATCGCATCGTGGCGTTGAGCCAGGGCGTCCATCTCGACCGGGGTGGCCCCTGTCACCAGGGTCACGGGCTCCCCGACCAGGTCCGCCGCTCCGGCCGCCGCCACGGTGACCTGGTGACCGTTCTGCTGTAACTGGCGGGCCAGTTCGAGGCACCGGATGCCTGGTCCGGCCATGCGCGACGCCACCACGTCGGTGGCGACGATCAGGACCCTAGTCACCGGGTGAGACTACCAAATGGGTTTGAGCTCCCTTGCCGACCTGGCCGGACGGCCCCCCAGAGGTCGTCCGGGCTGTTGCTTGAGCTGTACCGGCAAAGAGCGGGGGATCCCGATCTACCGCCCAGTCAGCGCCGTCGAAGGGCAGGAGCGCCCAGAAACCTGATCGAGACCGAGCTTGCCCACTGGGTCGGATGCGCCGTGGTCAGACGGACAGCGATCACGTGGGGAACTCCCCCGTCGCCTCCAGACAGGGCGCCGCACAGCTGTTTCGGCGTGCGGAGGAAGTGGGACAGATACAGACCGTCGCCGGCGGTGGCGGCGACCAAGCGCTCGGGTCCGACCACCTCGCCGTCGCTCAGTCGAACGGTGGCGAACACCGCCGTCTGCCGGAGGACGGCGCCGAGGACGGTGCCCTCAAGCGAACTCCCAATACCGAGATCGGCGAATTCATAGGGCAGGTTGGTCCGGGGCACCGCGAACCACTGACCCATCGACCCGGTGCTGGTCCTAAGCACTCGCTCTGCGCCGACTCGGGCCGGTCGACGGGCCAGAATCGCGGACATCCCAGTCGTCGCTCGACAGCTGTATCGAGAGATAACCGTGTCCCACACCGCAGGCGGGTCCCAGAAGAGGTACCGGCCATCGATGTCGAGGAGGCTGACGACCAGACGGGAGGCACCCCTGCCCGATGCCAACTGCCCCGCGTCAAGCTGGTCCAGGTACTCGGTGTACGCCCCGTATGTCTGCGGTTCCGGGACCGGATCCCAGTCAAGATGGTTGTCCACAGCGATGCTGACTGCCCAGGGGAAGACATTGACAGTGTGCCCCCGCAGGCTGGCGATCACATTCGCGGGAATCGCATCGCCGGGACTCGCCGGCGCTGCCGGGCCTGGAGGGGGCGACCACAATAGGTCGACGACCCAGGGCCGGTAGACGAATGGACCGAACACGGATATCACCACCGCGGTGCAGAGGCCGGCCGCCAGCACCGGCCCGAGCGCCCAGCGCCACCTCATCTTGGGACTGAGAAGCGCGACCAGCCAAGCAACCCCGAGGATCGCTCCGAGCAGATCGAGTGCCCGTCCATTGTTGAGGCCACCGATGCGGACGAGCCCATCCTTCCAGCTCGCCAAGAGCCAGGGTAGGCAGAGCAGGATCACCGCCTGCTGGACGCTTAGGCTGCGCCGTCTCCAGTTGCGGATCACGACTGGGATCAGGATGCCGCAGACCGCGAGCAGGGCATAGCGAGCCAGCGGCACCCAGTCCATTGCCAGAGACATGGCCGCGCTGTAGCCGTTCGTCACCGCCCACGATCCCGTCCAAAAGCTCGGCAGATTGAGCAGGGACTGGCCCGTCGCCACCCAGAGCACCGGGTACACCACCAGGAAGCTCGCCCAGCTGACCGCGGCCAGGCGAATCGGACGGGCAGGGAGCCACCACACAGCGCCGCTGAGAATGATCAGCTCGGCCAGGGCGACGAGAAGCAGGTCGACCTTGTAGAGAGCCCCAAACGCCAGGAGACCTCCGGCCCCCAGGGCAAGCAGGTCATTTCGAGGACGACCAACCCGAAGCAGCCAGCTGGAGATCGCGACCAGGCTGAGGAGCTCGGCGATCGTCCCAACATCGGCCGACGACCCGGTCAGGTAGGCGACTACGGCCGTTCCGACCAGGATGGCGATGCTCGCTATCGGTCCGGCCGAAAGTGAGCGGCGCACCAGGTCAGCGAAGAGCAGCATGGAAATCGCATAGGCGACATAGAAGGCAACGTCGACCACCGCCGCCACGTCAGACAGTGCCGCCGATGGATAGGCCATCGCCACATGGAGGAAGCCAAGCGGTCCGTAGGTAAAGATGTACTCCGGACCAAACTGGAGGTGCTGGGTCAACGCCTCCCCCAGGCTCAGCTGCCATGACAGGTCGAGGTCTGAGATGGTGGCCGGAGCCTGCTGATAGAGGGGCTGCACGATCAGGGCGCCGAGGATGGCGCCAGCGACAACGAGCCCGGTAACCATCAGGAGGCGCTTGCGGCGCGAGCCGTTCACGAGGTCAACGGAGTTCGGCTCAGCGGGCGGGCGAGTCTCGCTCACCCGCCACCCAGATCCATACTCGGCGGCGGATCCTGCGGTGGCACGCGGGTATTGAATCAGGATCAAGCTGAGAGGTGCCCAGCCACCGAGGCCAAGCGCCCGCCGGTCGCGAGCACACTGCCGGCCGCCGTGACCTCTGCCCTGAACGAGTCGAGCGAGGCAGAGGCGATATACTGCCCCGCGTCGTGGCGAGATCGATCTGTCCGGTCACCATCCACAGAGAGGGCCGGAGGGCGCACCAAACTGCCGCCTGATCGGCCACCGGCAGGCCAAATCTCCCTCGCTGGCAGAGTCCTCGGAAAGCTAGTGGTACCTCATCTGGCCAAACGGGTGTGCGGCCTAAGACGCCCTTGAAGCGTACTTTCGTCCGCCGAGATCTCCAAGGTTGCTGAACATGAGTGAGACCCAGGATCGCGACGATGAGGGCCTCCGGCCCGAGCAAGGTTTAGCCGCCTCATCACTGGCGGACGTGTACGAGCGTCGCTTCAGCCCGGCGGACACGGAGCGCAAGGATGGCGTCTGGGCGGAGATCGTCGCCTACCTGCAGCGCTTCATTCCCGACGACGCGAGAGTGCTGGACTTGGCCTGCGACCGCGGGAGCTTCATCCGCCATGTCCGAGCCGGGGAACGCTGGGCGTCAGACCTGCGCGACATGCGGGAATGGCTCCCCGAGAGCATCCGGTTCGTGCAGCAGTCCGGCCTCGACCTGGATAAGGTCCTCCCCCAGGACCACTTCGACGTTGTGTTCATGAGCAACTACTTGGAGCACTTGCAGTCATCGGCACAGGTGGTGGCCCAGCTCCGGGTGGCCCACCGCCTTCTCCGCAAGGGTGGGCTGGTACTCGTCCTCCAGCCCAACATCCGCCTGGTCGGAGGCGCCTACTGGGACTTTATCGACCACAGCGTCGCGCTCACGGAACACAGCCTGGCTGAGGCCGCGACGGCCGCGGGCTTCAGCACAGAACGCGTCATCACCCGCTTCCTCCCCTACTCCAGCGTGGGCCGCCTACCCCAGCATCCGGCGCTGGTCCGGCTCTACTTGCGGGCACCTCTGGCCTGGTACTTCATGGGCAAGCAGACGCTGTACTTGGGCCGGGCCTGACCGCCTACTCGGCCCCGAACCAGCCTGAGAGGTCGATGATCAAGTCGGTGCGCCCAAGCGACTGGTTGGAGAAGTCCGCCTCCCCGGCCCCGCTCAGCCCCACCACGACTGCGTTCTCCGTGGTCTGACCACGAAGGGCCCAGTCCATCTCCGACGTCGCGGGCAGCGGCTGTCCGTCGGGAAAGACGGCCAGGTATCCGTTGGCGGTGGTGTCGGTGACGGTGACGTTGAGGACGACCCCGCTCGCAGAGCCTGACGGGATTCCGTTCAGGCCGGAGAATTGGCTGTGGAAGGTCTCATCAGCCGCCAAGGTGTCCCCCGCATCCGGTCGACCACTCCCGGCACGGGTATCGACCACCCGGGTCGGAATCAGTACGTTGAAGCTGGCGCCCGAGCTGGCTCCGGCGGACCCGTCCGTGTACCAGCCGGCCACGTCGAGGATGACGTCGGTCGCCCCGGGGCCGAAGTTGTAGATCGTCACCTTGCCCCCGGAGCCCAGTTCAACCGCGTCCTGGTTGGCAATGATCTGTCCGGTGCTGAAGTTGATGGTCGAGGCGGTCGGGGCCGACGTCCCGGTGGGGTAGACCGCGAGCACGCTCGGTGCGGTGGAGTCGACGACGGTGACGTTGAACACAGCCGCCTCAGCACCACTGCTCGGAACACCATCGACCCCGGCCACCTGCACGGTCAGGGAATGCCCCGCCTCGAGCATCTGTCCCGAGTACGGCGTTCCCGCGCCGGCGCGGGTGTCGACCAGTCGCTGCGGCGCCATCGCGTGGTAGAGGCCGGCGCCACTGGTTGGCGCGCTGGAGTCGTACCAGCCCTCGACGTCCACCACGACCTGGGTCGTCCCGGCCGAGTTGTAGACCGCGATCTGGCCGTTGTCGCCGACGGCGACCTCAGCCAGGTTGGCGCGGCTCTCCCCGGGCGAGAAGTCGAGGGTCGAAACGACGGGCCGCGCGACTCCTTCGGGAAAGACGCTGATGTACCCGGCTGTCGTCGGGTCGGTGATGGTGACGTTGACCACCACCGCGCCGACCCCGGAGGCGGGCACCCCGCCTTCGCCGGTGACCTGGACCCCGAGGGTGCCACCCGGTCCGGGCGCATGGCCGGCGCCG
>DATDII010000127.1:0-7167 GCA_036521135.1 Candidatus Dormiibacterota bacterium
AGACCCACGGCCACCCCGACCACTGGCAGGCGCTGGCCGCGGTCAAGGCCCAGTTCCCCGGCGCCTGGACCGGGGCGCACGCCGAGGACCTCAGCATGTTCCCCGAGCCGGTGCCCGCCCGGGCCCTCGAGCACGGCCAGCTGGTCCAGTTCGGACAGCGCCAGCTGCGAGTCCTGGCCACGCCCGGCCACACCCCGGGCAGCGTCTGCTTCCACCATCCCGGCTACGTCTTCACCGGCGACACCCTCTTCCCGGGCGGGCCGGGGGCCACCACCCCACCCCTTGGCGACTTCGGCACGATCATGCTCAGCATCCGGACCCATCTCGCCTCGCTGCCGCCCTCCACCATCGTCTTCCCCGGTCACGGCGGGTCGACCACGATCGGGACCGAGGTGCCCCTGTTGGCCGCCTGGGAGGCGCGGGGCTGGTGAGGCGGGCTGGGTGGGTAACCCTCTAGCTGGTCGGAGTCCCGGGCTCGGTTGGGAACAGCTCAGCCTGCTCGGCGTGGATGAAGCTCCGGCGGTGATGCCGGCAGACACCGTGGCGGGAGATGGCGTCCAGGTGGTGGGGGGTGCCGTAGCCCTTGTTTTCGGCCCAGCGGTAGTGGGGGAACCCGGGGTCGAGGGCGCGCATCAGGCGGTCGCGGTAGACCTTGGCCACGATCGATGCCGCCGAGATCGCCGGCACCACCCGGTCTCCGCCGACCACGCTCTGGAACCGCCGGGTGGTCCGGATCCGAAGGTTGCCGTCCGCCAGGTAGGCGGGAGCCGCCACCTGCTTGATCAGCCGTTCGAAGGCGATCCGGTTGGCCCAGCCGACCCCCCGGCTGTCGATCAGCGGCACCGCGATGACCACGACCTGGAGGGCCAGGGCGGCGGCGCGGATCACCGGCTCGACCCGCTCCCGCTGCACCTCCGAGAGCAGCTTGCTGTCGCGGAGGAGGGGATGGGCGAAGCCCGGCGGCAGGATCACGGCGGCCGCCACCAGGGGTCCGGCCAAGGCCCCGCGACCCACCTCATCCATGCCGCAGGCGTCGGATCCGACGACTCGCCAGAGCGGGGCGGCAGCGTCCACGGCCACGTCCGCAGTCTAGCCCGGGTCAGCCTGGGGCGGTGTAATCGGGCGGATATACTCGGCCCCTAGATGAGCACCCCGTCCGAGCCCGTGCGGACCGGGGGAGCACCCGTTCGCCTGCGCCGGGACGAGCTGCGACGGCGTGACCGGGCGGCCCGGGACGGTGGCCCGCAGCGCTACCGGGATCGGCTCCCCGAGCAGCGCAAGCTGCCGGTCCGGGAGCGGCTCCAGCTCCTCTTCGACCCGGCCACGCCCTTCCTCGAGGATGGCCTGCTGGCCAACACCGCGGCGGAGGAGATGGGCGCCGACGGCGTGGTCACCGGGATCGGTACCGTCCAGGGGCGGCGGGTCTGCGTCATGGCCAACGACCCAACCGTCAAGGCAGGCTCCTGGGGGCCGCGGACGGTGGAGAAGATCCTCCGGGTCCAAGAGCAGGCGGAGCGGCTCCAGCTGCCGCTCTGCTACCTGGTCGACTCGGCGGGAGCCCGGATCACCGAGCAGCGACAGATGTTCCCCGGCCGCCGCCACGCCGGCCGGATCTTCCACCACCAGGTCCGCCTCAGCGGCCAGGTGCCCCAGCCCTGTGTCCTCTTCGGCCCGAGCGCGGCCGGGGGCGCCTACATCCCCGCCTTCTGCGATGTCACCTTCATGGTCGAGGGCAACGCCTCGATGTACCTGGGCTCGCCTCGGATGGCCCAGGAGGTCGTCGGCGAGACGGTCTCCCTCGAGGAGATGGGGGGTGCCCGGATGCACTGCAGCGTCAGCGGCTGCGGCGACCTGCTCAGCCCCGACGAGCCCGCAGCCATCGCGGCGCTGCGCCGCTACCTGTCCTTCTTTCCCTCCAGCTGGGGCGGCGAGCCGCCCGCGGCGGCGCCCCGGCCGCCCGGGAGCCGGGCCGACATCGCCGATCTGCTCCCAGAGGAGTCGACCAGGGGATACGACATCCACCTGGTGCTCGATGCCATCCTCGACGGGGGCTCCTTCTTCGAGATCAAAGCGCTCTACGCCCAGGAGCTGGTCTGCGGCCTCGGTCGCCTGGGCGGGCGGGCGGTGGGAGTGGTCGCGTCCCAGCCCGAGCACCAGGGGGGCGTGCTCTTCGTCGACTCCTCCGACAAGGCCGCTCGGTTCATCAGCCTCTGCGACGCCTTCAACCTGCCCCTGGTCTTCCTCGCCGACGTGCCCGGTTTCATGATCGGGTCGCAGGTCGAGCGGGACGGCATCATCCGCCACGGCGCCAAGATGATCGCCGCCCTCAGCTCGGCCACCGTACCCCGGATCTGCGTCATCCTGCGAAAGGCCTACGGGGCCGGCCTCTACGCCATGAGCGGGCCTGCCTTCGACCCTGAAGCGACCCTGGCCCTGCCCAGCGCCGAGATCGCGGTGATGGGACCGGAGGCCGCCGTCAACGCCGTCTACGCCAACCGGATCGCTGCCCTCCCGGAGGCGGAGCGGCCGGCCCTGATCGCCAAGCTCCTGGCGGAGTACGTCGAGGACGTGGACATCTTCCAGCTCGCCTCCGACCTCACTCTCGATGCCATCGTCGACCCGGCCGAACTTCGCGATCAGCTGATCTGGAGGCTGGCCGCCGCCGCCGGCAAGACCCGCTGGTCGCCCAGACGCCACCACGGAGTGTTCCCGGTCTGATGAGCACCACCGACCCCAGGTCCGAGCCGCCCCTGCTGCTGATCCCAGGTCCGACCCCGGTCCCGCGCCAGGTGCTGGCCGCCTTGGCCCGCCCCACCCGGGCCCATAACAGCGGCGAGTTCGCGGCGGAGCTGAGGCGGCTCCAACTCGGGGTGCTGCGCTCGCTCGGCTATCCCGGCCCCGCTGGCGATGAAGGACCAGTGGCCCTGGTCTCCGCCGGGAGCGGGACGTCGGCGATGGAGGCGGCCCTGGTCAACACGGTGGCCCCCGGAGAGGGCGTGGTGATCGTCACCCATGGCTACTTCGGCGAGCGCTACGCCAAAATCGCCAAGGCCCACGGCGCCAGGCTCGAGCAGGTCAGGTGCGAGTGGGGCGAGCAGGTGCCCGCCGAGGCCGTCGAGCAGGCCCTGGAGCGGAGCGGGGCCAAGGTGCTGACGGTGACCCACGTCGACACCGCCAATGGGGTGGCGGCACCGCTGGCCGACTACGCCCGGATGGCCAGGGAGCGAGGTGCCCTCATGATCCTGGACGCCGTTGCCAGCGCGGGCGGGATGGAGATCGCGATGGCCGAGCAGGGGATCGACGTGGTCATCACCGCCTCCCAGAAGGCGCTGGCCATGCCGCCCGGGCTGGCGATCACGGTGGTCAGCCAGCGGGCCCTGGAGCATCGCCGCCAGCTGGTCGGGGAGGTGAGCTACTTCTTCGACTGGCTCAACTGGCTTCCGCCGATGCTGGACCCGAGCGCGAGCTACTTCGCCACCCTGCCCACCAACATGATCGCGGCTGGTGCCGTCGCCATGGAGATCGCGGAGGAGGAGGGCTGGGAGCCACGCTTCGCCCGGCACCGCCAGATGGCGAGGGCGGCCCGGCGGGGCCTGCGCGCGATCGGGCTCCCCACTGTGAGCGGAGACGCTCTCCTCGGGGACACGGTCTCCGCCCTGGCCCTGCCCAAGGGGATCACCCCGGGCGCTGTCCGCACCGAGGTGGCCCACGATGGGGTGGCTATCGCCGGTGGGCTCACCGACTGGAGCCAGACCACGGTCCGGATCGGGCACATGGGGGCGACCTCCTTGCCCGAGCTCCTCCGGGGGGTGGCCGCCCTGGAGCAGGCTCTGATCCGGCTTGGGGCGACGGTCGAGCGGGGGGCAGGCGTGGCCGAACTCCTCTGCGGCTGGGAGACCGACCCGGCTGCCTAGCGGGCAGGCCGGCGCACCCGCCGGCGCCTCTTCGCCCAACCGTTACTGAAGACCCGCGCGATCGTAGCAGCGCCTTCGCCTGAAGTCGCCGGGCCCATCCTAGAATCCCCATCCGAGTATGTCGCTAGAGAGCGGGGCGCCGGCGCCGATCGTGAACTGGCGCCGCGCGCCTGACGGCCCCACCGTCCTCCTGCTGGCGGTGGCCATCATCGGCTTCGCCGCCTTCACCCAGCCCCAGTTCGACCCTGACTTCTGGTGGCACCTCCGGGTGGGTCTCGACATCCTCGCCTCCGGGGTGCCCCAGCACAACGCCTACACGTTCACCGCCGCGACCCATCCCTTCATCACTCAGGAGTGGGGCGCCGAGGCGATCTATGCCCTGCTCTACCGGGGCCTGGGGATGACCCCGGTGATCCTGCTGATGGCCCTGGTCACCTGGGTCGGCTTTGCCCTCGGGGTGCTGAGGGCCAACCGGCCCGGCCTCTCGCGCTGGATCCTGGCGCTGGGTGCGGCCCTGGTGATCATCGCGGGGCTCCAGATCTGGGGTCCGAGCCCACAGATGTTCACCTTCGGCTTCCTCGGGATCCTGCTGGTCCTGTTAGATGCCTACCGCCGCCGCCCCAGCCGCTGGCTCCTGGCCTGGCTGGTTCCCCTCTTCATCGTCTGGGGCAACCTCCACGGAGGATTCCTAGTTGGGCTCGGGGCGATCGCCGTCTATCTGGTCGGGGAGGCTGTCAGCAGCTGGCTCCGGGAATCCCGGTCGCTGCCCCGAGGGCGGCTCCTCGACCTCGGTCTGGCCCTGGTCCTGTCCGTCCTGGCGGCGATGGTCAACCCCAACGGCTTCGGCCTCTACCTCTACCCGCTCCACCTTCTGCTGAGCCCGGTCGCCCAGGCCAACCTCAACGAGTGGCAGCCGCCCGACTTCCACGCCCTGGCCTCGGTCCCGGTCCTGGTCCTCCTGCTCAGCACCCTGGTGGTCGCCCGCTTTGCCCGCCACTCGCGGCCCGCCGACCTGCTCCTGGCCGGGGCGGGAACGGTCCTCCTCCTCTACGCGGTGCGCGACATCCCCCTCTTCGCGATCATGATCCTGCCGCTCTGGGCGGACGGCATCCAGGGCCTGGTCGATCATGTCCGGACAGCCCGCAACCGGAGAGAGCCGCGGCGGCGCCCGCCGGCCCCCCATTGGTTCGTCGGGACCGTCCTAGTCCTGGTGGTGGTGGTCAGCGGGGTCCGGATCACGGCCCAGCTTTCGAGCCCGGAGAACGAGGTTCTCGGCTCCGCGTACCCGGTCCAGGTGGGCCGGGTCGTCTGCGACGGGCCTCAGGCGCGGGTGTTCACGCCCTACGGGAGCTCGGGCTGGTTGCTCTACCGGCTAGATCACCGCGATCCGGTCGGGCGTGACTGCGCCCCCGACCGCTTGTTCATCTTCGGGGAGGTCGACCTGATGGGTCCGAAGGTGCTGACCCAGTTCCTCAAGGTGACCGCCGCGGCCTCGGGGACGATGTCGATCCTGCGCCACTACCGGGTCAGCCTGGTCTGGCAGAGCCGCTCTGCGCCGCTCACGACTCTGCTCCGGCGCCAGCCCGGCTGGACCTGCGTCTTCGCCACCGCCCACAGCATCCTGTTCGCCAGTCCGGGCCACGCCCAGGCCTGGACCGCCTCGCGAGCGGGCTGTCCCAGCTGAGCCTGGTCCGGATCCGAGAGCTGGCGAATCGCCGGCATCAAGCGGGATGGGCGACAGCTCAGGGATGTGCTCCGGTCTTTCGGACTTCCGAACGATAGTCGAGGGAGCAACTGCTCTACGGTGGCCAAGAGGCGGGCGGGGCGGATCCGACCGCTCCCCGCGGGTTCCCCTGCCCCGCTTCAGCAGGTAGCCGCGCCGATCGGTCAGGTGCAGTGAGGAGGAGATTCAATGTCCGAGCGCCGGATCGCTGTCGTCACCGGGGCCTCAGCTGGGGTGGGTCGGGCCACCGCCGTGGCCTTTGCCGACCGTGGCTTCGACGTTGCGCTCCTGGCCCGGGGTGAGGCGGGCCTGGACGCGGCGGCCGCCGACGTGCGCGCCCGGGGCGGGCGTGCCCTGACGATTCCGATCGACGTCAGCAAGTTCGCCGAGGTCGACGCCGCGGCCGACCGGGTCGAGCGGGAGATGGGTCCGATCGACGTCTGGGTCAACGATGCCATGACCACGGTCTTCGCGCCGAGCTGGGATGTCCGGCCGGCGGACTTCCAGCGGGCCGTGGAGGTGACCTTCCTCGGCCAGGTCTGGGGGACGAGGTCGGCGCTGGCCCATATGCGGCCGCGCAATCGGGGAAGCATCGTCAACGTGGGCTCGGCCCTCGCCTTCGTGGGCATCCCGCTCCAGGCCGCCTACTGCTCCTCCAAGTTCGCCTGCCGGGGCTTCTTCGAGTCGACCCGGGCTGAGCTGCTGCACGAGGGCAGCCGGGTCCGCCTCAGCATGGTCCATCTTCCGGCCGTCAACACGCCACAGTTCGACTGGTGCGAGACCACGATGGCGGACCAGCCCCAGCCGGTCCCGCCCATCTACCAGCCGGAGGTACCGGCTCGCTTCATCGTCGACGCCGCCCTCGACGGGCGCCGGAGCAAAGTGGTTGGTTCGTGGAACAAGATGCTGGTCGCCGTCGGGCAGCTGTTCCCCGGGCTCGGGAACCAGTACGCCGCCCTGGGCGCCTGGGAGAGCCAGCTGACTTCGACCCCGGTCAGCCCCGATCGCCCCGTCAACCTCTTCGACCCGGTTGACGCCAAGCGCGACTTCGGCGCCCACGGCGCCTTCGACGACCGCGCGGGCGGCTTCTGGGACCCGAGCTTCCTAAGGAGCCTGCCCAAGACCATGGGACTCTTCGCCCGCGCGCTTGGCCGCACCGGGATGGAGAAGGAGGCCACCTACCGGGCCCGGATGAGCAGCGGTGGCCAGCGGAAGGTCCCCGGTGTCGGGATCGGGGCTACCCTGGCGCTGCTTCTACTGCTCCTCCGGGTGGGGTCGGGCTCGAGGGCGGGCCGGCGCCGGAGCGCGCCCCCAAGGCGGTAGCTAGGCGCAGTCGGCGCCCAGCTCGGGTCAGCCGAGCTCGATGCCGGTGAAATTCTGGCGGAGCATCTTCTTGTCGAACTTGCCGACGCTGGTCTTGGGGACCTCGTCCAGGAACACGATCTCATCGGGCAGCCAGAAGGAGGCCACCCGGGGGCGGAGGAAGTCCAGCAGCTCCTCCTTGGTGAGCTGGCCCTGATAGTCGGGGCG
>DATDII010000128.1:0-15425 GCA_036521135.1 Candidatus Dormiibacterota bacterium
GCCCCAACCCTCCATCCGGGCGCGGTGGAGGCGATCCCAGTTCCAGAAGGCGGCCCCGGCGACGAGCCAGAAGGCCAGCTCGATCGCGACACCACCCCAGGTCGCGGCCGCCAGGCGGCTTCCGCTCAAGGCGATCACCGAGTAGACGAGGAGCCGGGTGGCCACGATGCCGACCAGGCCGGCCATGGCGGTGAGGGCGACCCGCACGACCCGGCGCTCCTGGCGCAGGGATGTCCGTAACTGGGATGCGCTGGCGCTGGCGCCGCCGAGGCTGACCGGCGGCTCGGGCTCCGCACCGCCGAGCCGGAGGGCCCCCAGGGTCGCCAGGAGCGCGGCGACCCCGACCGGGAGCAGCGCCTGCCAGGGGGCGCCCAGGCGGAGGAAGTTCTCCCACCCGCTCAGGTGCTGGCCCTCCTGGTAGAGAGTCGCGAAGTGGCTCTGCAGGACGAAGGAGGCGCTCCCCAGGGCCAGGCCGAGCAGGAAGCTCGACGCCGCCACCGCGGCGCGGAGCCGGTGCTTGACCAGGGTCGCCCCGAGCCGGCGTCCGGACCGGGCCAGCCCGGCGCTCAGGGACCCCAGCCGGCGGCTGAGGTCGGAGTGAGCGTTCAGGGAGCCACCGCCAAGTGGCGCCAGCCTGGGGGACGAGCCATAGCGCCCTTGATTCTGGCCACTCGGACGGCGGGCCGCCGCCCTGCCGTGGTCCTTCCTGAGCTCCGCCCCTGGAGCTCGGTGGCGCTGGTCGAGGGGAGATCGTTCGGGCAGAACGGCGGGGGTAGGGCTCCGACACGGCTCGGCCTACCTGTCGAGCCACCCGGGGGTCAGGGGCCTCGCGGCTGGGCGCGCCTGGGCCGGTGCCTAGAATCAAACTGATGGGTTCGATGCCGCCCGGTCGGAGCCCCTCGCCCCTGCCGACCGCGAGGCGGGCTCTGCGGGTCGCCACCTACAACATCCTGCTCGGTGGAGGCAGCCGCTGGCCCGAGATCACCCGGGTGCTGGCGGCGATCGACGCCGACGTGATCGCCTTCCAGGAGGCGGAGGACCGGACCTCCCTGGCGAGGGCGGCGGAGGAGCTCGGCTACCAGGTCCTCTTCGGCGAGTCGCCGACACCGAGGCACCAGGCCCTGATGTCCCGGCTCCCGATCGTCTCCTGGACCAATCACCAGGACCCGGCGGTCTTCCTGCGCAACTCACTCGAGGTTTGGATCAAGGCCCCTGAGGGAAGCCCGATCCCCGAGATCGGGTGCCACGTGGTCCACCTCACCGCCGCCTTCCACCGCCGGGGGAGGGCCGAACCGGAGCGGGTCCGGGAGTTGGCCGCCGTCCGCGAGCACGCCAGCGCCAGGCCGGGGGCGGCCCACCTGATCCTCGGCGACTTCAACGCAGTTGCGCCCGGCAACACGATCCAGGCGACTGAGTTCTTCGCCCAGATCAACGAGTGGCGCAAGAGTGGTGTTCTCCAGGAGGTGGGGGCGATGGCCCCGGCCCCGCCCGGGCTTGCCCATCTGCGCTGGTGGCAGGATCCGAGCGGCCGGGCGGAGAGCGCGGACGAGCTGCCCGAGACGGTCCGGACCGGTCTGCCCCGCCTGCCCTGGCTGATCCACCCCCTACTCGAGGTCCTGCCCCGGAGCGACGCCACCGACGCCGTCCTCGGTGCACTCTTTCCCCGGGCGGCCGTGCGCAGCATGCTCCGGGCTGGCTACGTCGACTGCCTGCGCAAGCTCCACCCCAGGGCGAGCGCCTTCACCTGCCCGTCCTACCGGCCCGCGGTGCGGATCGACTACGTCTTCGCCAGCCCGGAGCTGGCCGCACGACTGGCCCGCTGCGAGGTGGTCGGCCGGTCGGGTGAGCTGGCCGCCGTGGCTCGCCGGGCCAGTGACCACTTCCCGGTCTGGGCCGAGTTCGAGCTGAGTTCGTCAGCGTCCTGAGGCTGGGGAACGCCTGGCCGGAGCCTGACCGTGCCTGAGCAGCCGCGCCCGCAGGGGAGGGCCTGGCTGCCACCCCTGACCCTGCTCGCGGTAACAGCCGTCTACGGCTGGACCTTTGTCGTGATCAAGGCGGTCCTCGCCGAGTACCCGGTCCTGCCCTACCTCGGTCTCCGCTTCGGGATCGCGGTCGTGGTCCTCTTCCTCCTGCTCCGGCGCCGGCCGGCCAGGGAGTCCTGGAAGGTGGGGCTGCCGGTGGGAGCTGTCCTCGCGGTCGGGTACCTCTTCCAGACCGAGGGAATGGTCAGCATCAAGCCCGGGATAGCGGGGCTGCTGACCGGGCTCTTCGTGGTCTTCACCCCGATCCTCGACCGGGTCGTCTTCGGCACCCGCCTTCGCCTCAGGACCGGGGTCAGCGTCCTGGTCGCCCTTGGTGGCACCTACCTGCTCACCGGTGCCGGCGGCCACTTCTCGGGCGGGGACCTGCTGGTGGTGGCATCGGCGCTCGCCTTCGCCGCTCAGATCGTGCTCCTCAGCCGACGCCGGGACTCCCCGGTCGAGCTCGGGGTGGTTCAGATGGCCGTGTGCGCGGTTGCCTTCCTCTGCCTCGGAACCACCAGCGGCGTGCCCTACCCCCCGGTCACCGGGGCGGTCGCCCTGGCCCTGCTCATCACGGGGGTGCTGGCCAGCGCACTCGCGATCCTGGCCCAGACCTGGGCCCAGCAGCGGATGTCCGCCAGCCGGGCGGGGGTGCTCCTGGCCGCCGAGCCGGTCCTTGCCCTGGGGTTCGCGGTTGTGCTGACGAACGAGACGCTGACATCGCTCCAGCTGGTCGGCGCGGGGCTGGTGATGGTCGCGATTCTCGGCCATGAGATCGCGTTCAAGCGGTGACCGGGAGGTCGTGGAGGAGAGGGGAGGGCGCTTCGGCCGCCCATATACTCGGCCCATGGTCAGGGCCGCGCGCCAGGCGAAGATCCCCAAGGCCACATTCGCTCTGCTGGGCGGGTCCGGGACCGGGACCCAGGGCTCGCCCGAGCTCGACCAGGCCAGCCGCACCCTGGACCGGGACGTGGTCTACACCACTCCCTTCGGCGACACCCCGCCGGTCACCCACTTCGAGTTGCCCCTCGACTCCGGCGGCCAGCGGGACGTGCTCTTCTCGAGGCCCTTCGCCAGCCCAACCGGGTCGATGGCGAGCCGGCCCAGCCAGGAGCGAGCCCAGCAGGCGCTCGCGCTCTTCTGGGTCCTCCAGCGGGCCGGGGTCGTCCGGGTCGTGGCCGAATCGGGCGCGGCCAGCATCACCCAGCACTTCCATCCCCGCGACCTCGTGGTTCCTCACGACTTCATCGACTTCACCGAGCAGCACAGTGGTCAGCTCGACCCCGGGGTGGTGCTGGTGATGCGCGACCCCTTCTGCCCCGAGATCCGAGAGGCACTCTGGCAACGAGCCCGCCAGTTCGCGGCGGACAAGGCCACCCGGGCCTTCAACCGGGCGGTGCACGTGACCGTGGAGGGGCCGCGGATGGAGACTGCCGCCGAGGTGGCGGCCCTGGCCCGGCTCGGTGGCGACATCATCAGCCAGAGCCTGACCCCGGAGGTCTACCTGGCAAGGGAGATCGGGGCCTGCTTCGGCTCAGTGGAGATGGTCCTCCACTACGCGGAGGGAGTCCGCCCCGAGTGGGACTTCGAGCTGCTCCGGGCGATTGTCCGGGAGGGGGCGGAGGAGCTCGGCCGGGTCGCCCTCGACGCCCTGCTGGCCCTGCCGGACCAGGTCGGGTGCGGATGTGCCGGTCACCGCCAGAACCTGCCCGGCGTGGCCGAGCCGGTGATCGAGCCGGTGTGAGCACGTCAGGCCCCCTGCCCACCGTGGGCAGCCCCGAGCCTGACGCCATCCGGGGGATGTTCACCGGGCTGGCCCGGCGCTACGACATTCTCAACACTGTCCTGAGCCAGGGTCAGGACCGCCGCTGGCGCCGCCGGGCGGCCCAGCTCACCCGGGTCCACCGGGGCGACCGGGTCCTCGACGTCTGCACCGGGACCGGCGCCCTGGCGGCCCAGCTGCGCCGACTCGTCGGTCCCACAGGCGAGGTGGTCGGGGTCGACCTCACCGAGGCGATGCTGGCGGTCGCCCGGGCGCGGGTCGAGGACGTGGAGTTCATCGCCGGGGACGCCTGCCGGCTGCCCTTCCCCGACGCCGCCTTCGACGCCGCCACCATGGCCTTCGGGCTCCGCAACATCGCCGATCGACCGGGAGCGGTCAGGGAGCTGGCCCGGGTGCTCCGGCCGGGGGGCCGGGCGGTGATCCTTGAGTTCAGCCAGCCTCTGCCACTGATCCGGCCCGCCTACGCCTGGTACAGCCGCAGGGTGATCCCGCCCGTGGCTCGGGGCCTGCTGGGTCGGGACAGCGCCTATCGCTACCTGACGGCATCGATCGCGGCCTTCGTCGCTCCTGAGGTGGTGAGCCGGTGGCTTAGGGAGGCCGGCTTCGCCACGGTCCGGCAGTACCGGATGGCGGCCGGAATCGTCGCCCTGCACCAGGGGCGGCGCCGGGGCTGAGGCCTAATCCCTGGCGGGGGGGAGGAGGAGGCTCAGGCCCTCGGCGACCAGGGCGGCCTTGGTGGAGCCCTCCAGCTCAAAGGTGTACTGGTAGGTGACCAGCACCCCGTCCGGGGGGCGGTCGGCCACGGCCAGGACCTTGGTGCGCAGTCGCACCCGCCCTCCGGCTGGAACTGGCGTCAGGAAGCGAACCCGGTTGAGTCCGTAGTTGACGCTGGTGGCGCCCTGGCGCAGGTGGGTCAGCTCGTCCATCAGCATCGGCGCCAGCGAGAGGGTGAGGTAGCCGTGGGCGATGGTGGATAGCCGGCCGCTCCGGGCGACGCGATCGGGGTCGACGTGGATCCACTGCTGGTCGCCGGTGACCTCGGCGAAGGCGTCGATCCGAGCCTGGTCCAGGGTCACCCAGCGGCTCGGGCCGAGCTCGCTTCCGACCGCATCCCGGAGTTCCCCGACCGTGCTCAGCAATCTGGTCATCTGCGACGGGGTAGGTTACAGTGGCCGGGCGGAGGACATGGGCTCGCTCGATTGAGTCCGGGAGCGGAGTGACCAGTTGATTCGGACTCTGGTGGTGGCGGGCCGACGGCAGGCCGAGGATCTCGCTCCCTGGCTCGACTACATGGGCCGGACCGGCAGCGTGGACGCCGAGGTGACCGAGGATGTCTCGGCGCTGGCCCAGCTGTCGGGCTATGACGTGGTCATCGCCCACCCGCCCGAGGGCGACCTGGCGCCGGCGGCCGAGTCCGGGCTCTGCGCCTTCATCCGCGGCGGCGGAGGATTCCTCGGGCTGCACTGCACCAACGCGACCTGGGCCCGCGCCCGCGACTACCTCGAGCTGGTCGGGGGCAGCACGGACGGCCGTCTTCCCCGGAGCGAGATCGTCAGCGAGGTCAGCGACGGGGGCCATGACATCACCAGAAGGCTGGCCGGGTCGCTCACCCTGCGGGACTCGTGCTACACCCAGCCCGGGCCGCCGCCGGACTCACAGGTGCTCCTCGACACCACCTGGCAGGCGCACCGGCTGCCGATCGCGTACGTGCGCCAGCCGGGCGAAGGCCGCGTCTTCTACTGGGGTATGGGGGAGGCGGCCGCCACCTACCGCGACCCCGATGTCCAGGAGCTCCTCTACCGGGGCGTCCGCTACGCCGCCGGGCGCTCGGAGCGGGAAGGGGTTGGTGTCGGGATGCTCGGCTTCGGCGCCATCGGCCTGGACCACGCCCGCGCGATCGAGGCGGTGGCCGGACTTCAGCTGGTGGCGGTCGCCGACCAGAGCCGGGGCCGGCTCGAGACGGCGATGCGCCTGCGCAAGGACCTCGCGGTCGCCGCCGACCTGGAGGGCATGCTCGAGCTGGCCGGGGTGGAGCTGGTGATCATCTCCACCCCGCCCAACACCCATGCCGAGCTGGCCGAGCGAGCCCTCCGGGCTGGCAAGCACGTGGTTCTGGAGAAGCCCTTCTGCCTGCGCCTGGACGACGCCGATCAGCTGGTGGCCCTGGCCACGGATCTGGGCCTCACCCTGACCGTCTACCAGAACCGGCGTTGGGACTCCGACTTCCTCGCCCTCCAGGCGGCGGTCCAGGGAGGCGAGCTCGGCTCGGTCTTCCACGTCGAGGCCTTCGTGGGCGGCTATGGCCATCCCTGCCACCTCTGGCACTCCCACGCCCCGGTCAGCGGTGGGGTGATCTACGACTGGGGGTCGCACTACCTGGACTGGATCCTCCAGCTGCTCCCGGGCGAGGTGGTCCAGGTGGCCGCCACTAGGCAGAAGCTGGTCTGGCAGGACGTCACCAACGATGACCACTTTGAGCTGCGCATGACCTTCGCCGGCGGCGCCGAGGCAAGCTTCATCCACTCCGACATCGCCGCCGCCCGCAAGCCCAAGTGGTACGTGCTCGGCACCGAGGGGGCGGCGATCGGACACTGGCGATCGGGGCGGATCACCAGCCGTGGACCGACCGGGACGGTGCTGGAGGAGCGTCTGCCGGTGACCGATCTGCCCTGTGAGCTCCATCTTCTCCGCCCCGACGGCCTGGGCGAGAGCCACGACCAGCTGGTCTCCCTGCCTCCCTCGCCTCCCCAGGCCTTCTACCGCAACCTGGCGGGTCACCTGCTGGCGGAGGAACCGCTCGCGGTGACCCCGGAGTCGGCCCGGCGCAACATCGCGGTGATGGACGCCGCCACCCGGTCGGCCGAGCAGGGGCAGCCGCTCAACCTGCGGGTGTGACCGGGGCGCAGCTCCGCTGGGGGGTCCTCGGGGCCGCCCACATAGCCCGGGTGGCCGTGGTCCCGGCGATCCGGGCCGCAGGGGGAGCGGTGGCGGCGGTCGCCAGTCGCGATCCGGCCCGGGCTCGGGCCTGGGCCGCCGAGATCCCCGGAGCCTTGGCTTGCCCCAACTACCAGAGCCTGCTCGAGGCCGACCTCGACGCGGTCTACCTCCCCCTGCCCAACTCCCTCCACCTGCCCTGGACCCTGCGGGCGCTGGCGGCGGGCAGGCACGTCCTCTGCGAGAAGCCCCTCGCCCTGAGCGCGGCCGAGGGCGAGGAGATGGAGCGGGCCGCCAATGGGGCGGGCCTGGTCCTGGCCGAGGCGGTGATGTACCGATACCACCCGCGCTGGCGGGTGGTGCGCCAGCTCATCGAGCAGGGCCGGATCGGGGACCTTCGCCATCTCCGGGGGACCTTCACCTTCCCGCTTGCGCCTCCCCCCGACATCCGCTGGCAGAGCGAGCTCGGCGGCGGAGCCCTCTACGACGTCGGGTCCTACTTGGTCAACGCCTGCCGCTGGCTGGCGGGGGAGCCCACCCGGGTCCTGGCCCGGGCGGCCCTGGCCCACGGCGTCGACTTGGACGGCTCGGTCCTGATGGAGTTCCAGAGCGGGGAGGGCCCGGTGTCGGCCGAGCTCGCCTACAGCTTCGCCGCCACCGAGCACCAGGTGCTGGAGCTGATCGGGACCAGCGGCTCGCTGTTGATTCCCCGGCCCTTCACCGCGTGGCGCGACGAGCTGGTACCGCTCCGGCTTGAGGAGGGGGGCGGGCTCGAGGTCGCCGCTCCGGCAGCCGACCCCTACCTGGAGATGGTCCTGGCCTTCACCGAGCGGGTCGGTGGCGGTCGGGCCCTGGCCCAGGACCTGGCCGACTCGGTCCTTGGCCTCCGGGCCCTGGATGCCGTCCGCCGGAGCCTGGCCAGCGGGGCTTGGGAGAGTCCTTAGCCCTTGACCAGGATCCTGCAGCTGGGGGTGGTCAGGCGGACCTGGAGCAGGCCGCTGCTCGCCTGGTAGGGGGCAGCCAGCCGGGCGCAGGAGCTGACTAGCTGGGGGGCGCCCGCCGAGGCCGGCCAGGAGATCAGCGCCACCGAGCTCCCCTGGCTCCCTTCGACCTTGGCGCTGAGTGTCTGGCTGGCGACGTCGTAGGCCAGGATGCTGAGCGTGCCCGGGGCCGCCCGGACATATGGCTGGGCCAGGACGTGGAGCCAGGCCAGGTCGGGTGGTCCCTTGCCCTTCCGGACCCCCCAGTCGTCGGGGTCGTCCCATTGCCACCAGGCCCAGCCGGTCTGGAATCGGTTGGCGAGCGCGAGCTCGGCCTCGGCCCAGGCGGTGGCGTTGGAGCGGGTGTGGTCGATTCCCAGCTCGCCGGCCCAGAAGGCGGCCGGCAGCTGATTCGCCTCCTTGAGGCCGAGCTCGAGTTCGGCCCGGAGCGGCGCCCGATCCCCATTGAAGTTGGGCGGCAGGATGCTGCCGGCGTAGAGGTGGGTCGAGTAGACGAGGTTCCGCGTCGCCAGCGGCCGGATCGCCGTGGCCAGGTTTCCGAAGAGGTCGCCCTCGACGATGAAGAGGTGGTTGGGGTCGGCCTTGGCCAGGGTGCGGATCCCGTTGGCGTAGAAGGGCCACAGTTCGTGGGTCTCGAAGAGGGCGGGGGGGACGGGGAAGGGATGTGGCTCGTTGTAGAGGTCGTAGCCTGCCACTGCGGAGTCGCCCCGGAACTCCCGGGCCACCTTGGCCCAGGCCTGCCAGTAGAGGCGCTGCCAGTTCGGGTAGAGCCAGAAGAACGCGAGGGCGGCGTTGACCGCCGGCGAGAGGTGGCGTTGCCAGGCCGAGCTGAGGAAGGGCAGCTTGAGGTCTGGTACGGCCGGGACCGAGAGCCAGGCGGGCGCGCCGCTGCCGCCGAAGGCGACGCCGAAGTCCTCGGTGTGCATGTCGAGGACCACGTAGAGGTGGTGCCGCGAGCAGATCGACACCGCCCCCCTGATCCGGGCCAGGTAGCCCTGGCTGAAGTGCCCCGGCTCCGGCTCAAGCAGGGACCAGGAGATCGGCAGGCGGACCACGTCGAAGCCCTCGGCCTCCATCAGCCTGGCATCGGCGTTGGTGAGCGGTGGACTCGCCGGGGTCCGGCCCACCTGGAGCAGGGCGTCATCGTTGAAGCCCCGCAGCAGCACCGAGCGTCCCTGCTCGTCGACGATCCTTCCCGCCCGGGTCGAGAGCCAGGGCAGCGCCCCGGCCGCCGGTCGCTCTGGTTGGACTCGCACCGCCAGGCCGGGCAGGGGGAGGCAGACCAGGGCCGCCACCGCCAGCACCAGCCCGATGAAGCTCGGCAACGCCGACGCCCCGCCGGCGCGCTGACGCCTTCGGGAACTCCGCCATCGAGCCAGCACCTGCCGATTGTGGCCGAGCCGGCTGGGAAACCTCAGGTGGGCGAGGTGGCCAGGGTCACTCGGTGCCGACCCGGGAGTGCGCCGTCGTGCTCCGGAAGGCGATGAAGCCCTCGATCACCCCACCGGTGTGGGCGTCGACCAGGACAACGTCGAGTTGGATCTGGCCCGGGGCGGGCGCGTCCCCCTCGGCATCGGAGCCCGGCTCGAGGAAGACGACCCAGCAGAGCCGGCCGGGCGGGGAGAGGGCGGACCCGTGGGCTCCCTCGGCCCGGGCCAGGAGGACGGTGGTGGGTGCCGACCCAGGCTGGTCCTTAGCCGCCGCCTTGGCTGCGGAGCGGGCCCGCACCGTTGCCTTGCCGGTCGGCACTTGGAGCGCGACGCCGCTGCGCTCGAGGATGGTCTGCTGGGCGGGGAGGACCCCGAGGCCGTTGGGGCTTGGGGTGCCGCTGACCGCGTGCAGGGTCAGGGCCCCGGCCAGGGCCACCAGGAGGAGCACGGCGAAGGGCCGCCAGCTCGGCCAAACCCGGCGCCTGGGGTCCGGAGTTGTTGGGAGCACGGCCCAAATCATGAGTCACCGGTTGGGCCGCGGTCAGATCGGAGAGGGCGCGGCGTTTGGGGGCCACCCGGCTGCGGTAGGGTAGCTCTAGCGGTGCCGCAGGCTGGCACCAGGCTTCAGTGCTACGGAGGTTCGCAGACTTAATGGCCAAGACCGTCGGAATCGACCTGGGAACGACCAACTCAGTGGTCGCCGTCATGGAGGGCGGTGAGCCCGTCGTCATCCCCAACGCCGAGGGTGGCCGCACCACTCCGTCGGTGGTGGCGTTCACCAAGAATGGCGACCGGCTGGTGGGCCAGTTGGCCCGGCGCCAGGCTGCGGTCAACCCCGAGAACACGGTGTACTCGATCAAGCGCTTCATGGGCCGCCTCTACAGCGAGGTCGAGGGCGAGCGCAAGATCGTCCCCTACCAGGTGGTGGCCGGCAAGGACGGCCGGGCCGAGGTCGACGTGGCCGGCACCAAGTACACCCCGGAGCAGATCTCGGCGATGATCCTGCAGAAGCTCAAGGTCGACGCGGAGTCCTACCTGGGCGAGAAGGTCACCGACGCCGTGATCACGGTGCCGGCCTACTTCAACGACGCCCAGCGCCAGGCGACCAAGAACGCGGGCCAGATCGCCGGCCTCAACGTCCTGCGGATCATCAACGAGCCGACGGCGGCGGCCCTGGCCTACGGCCTTGACCGCAAGGAGTCGGAGAAGATCCTCGTCTTCGACCTCGGCGGGGGGACGTTTGACGTCTCCATCCTGGAGGTCGGAGAGGGCGTGTTCGAGGTCAAGTCGACCAATGGCGACACCCACCTCGGTGGCGACGACTACGACCGCCGGGTGGTCGACTGGATGGCCGAGGAGTTCAAGAAGGAGCAGGGCATCGATCTCAAGACAGACCGTCAGGCCCTGCAGCGCCTGACCGAGGCCGCCGAGAAGGCCAAGATCGAGCTCTCCCAGCTCCAGGAAACCCAGATCAACCTGCCCTTCATCACCGCCGACCAGAACGGCCCCAAGCACCTCGACACCCGGCTCTCCCGGGCCAAGTTCGAGCAGCTAACCTCCGACCTCACCGACCGTTGTCGCGCGCCCTTCGAGAACGCCCTCAAGGACGCCGGGATGAAGATCGGCGACCTCGACGAGGTGATCCTGGTGGGTGGGTCGACCCGGATGCCGGTCATCCAGGAGCTGGTCGAGAAGATGAGCGGCAGGGAGCCGCACCGGGGGGTCAATCCCGACGAGGTGGTCGCCGTCGGGGCGGCCATCCAGGCGGGGGTGCTCAAGGGAGAGGTCAAGGACGTCCTCCTCCTCGATGTGACCCCGCTCTCGCTCGGAATCATGACCGAGGGGGAGGTCAACACCCGGTTGATAGAGCGCAACACGACCATTCCCAGCAGCAAGACCCAGGAGTTCTCGACCGCCGCCGACAACCAGTCCTCGGTCGAGATCGTGGTCCTGCAGGGAGAGCGGCCCCTGGCCCGGGACAACCGCACCCTGGGCCGTTTCATGCTGGATGGGATCCCGCCCGCTCCAAGGGGCGTGCCCAAGGTCGAGGTCACCTTCGACATCGACGCCAACGGCATCCTCAACGTCACCGCCAAGGACCTCGGCACCGGCCGGGAGCAGAAGGTGACCATCACCGGCTCCACCACCCTTCAGAAGGAGGAGGTGGAGAAGATGGTCAAGGAGGCGGAGGCCAATGCCGAGGCCGACCGCCAGCGGGCGGATGAGGTGGCCAAGCGCAACCAGGCGGACTCGCTTGTCTACACCGCCGAGAAGACGCTCCGCGAGCACGGCGAGAAGGTGGACCAGGAGCTCCGCGACGAGATCACCAGCAAGACCGAGGCCCTGAAGCAGGCGGTGGCGGCCCAGAACGCCGCCGAGATCGACACTCGGCAGGCGGAGCTGGCCGAGGTGCTGCAGAAGGTCGGCCAGGCCGTCTACCAGAGCGCGGCGCCAGCCGCCGACGGCGAGGCCGGCGCTGGCTCTGGCTCTGGCGGGGAGGACATCCCGCCTGCCCAGGGCTCGCCAGACGCCCCCTCGGGCACGGACGGCGACGTGGTCGACGCCGAGTTCAAGGAAGTGTGAGGCGGTCCGGGCTCGGTCTCGCGACCGGGCTCGCCTTCGGCCTGCTCGGTTACGGCGCCCTCGTCTTCTGCTCGCGCCGAGCCCTGGCTGACGACGCGCCGCTGAGCCGGCTTCACCCGCTGCTCCACTCCTGGCTTGCCGAGTCGAGCCTGGAAGCCGAGTCCCGCTACCTCGGCACCCCGGTCGGCCGGATCCACGTCCTGGTGGCGGGGAGCGGCCCCGAGCCGATCGTGGTCCTGCCCGGATCCGGGGCTTCGGCGGGTGACCTGGCCGAGCTCATCGCCAGGCTGGCGCGAAACCACCTCGTCGTCGGGGTCGACCTGCCCGGGACCGGGCTCAGCGACCCGGTCAGCTTCTCCGGCCATCCCCAGGCGGCCTGGAGCAAGGTGGTCACCGCCGTCGCCGACGAGCTCGGCCTGGAGCGGTTCACCCTGGTCGGCCACTCGATGGGCGGCCTGGCGGCCGGCGGCTTCGCGATCGCCAACCCGACCCGGGTGAACCGGCTGGTGTTGATCAGCCCCTTCGGGGTGGGTCGGACGATTCCCTTCTGGTGGACCTTCGCCATGGTCCCTGGGGTGATGGACATCCGCGGTCTCTATGAGCGGGTGATGCTGGTGCCCCGGGACGAGTGGTGGAGCCGCGCCGGCGAGGGGCGGGACCTGGGCCTGCCTGGGGAGGCCGCCCAGCGATACCGCCGTCAGGCGCGGGCCCGCTTCGGTCGCGGCTCCGACCTCGGGCTGATCGGGCGCCTGCTTCAGCCGCTCGCCCTGAGGCCGGAGTCGCAGCTGCTGCCGGCGCTGGGGCTGCTCTCGGGCCGCGTCCTCGTGCTCTGGGGTGGTATGGACCGGCGCCTGCCGCTGGCCCCCGCCGAGCGTGAGCTCCGCCACTTTCCCGGGCTCCGGCTGGAGGTGGTGGCGGACGCCGGGCACCTGCTGCCCTTCCTCAAGCCCGACCTCACGGCCCGGCTGATCGAGAGCTTCGAGGGTGGACCGCCGAGCTGACCGGTGCCGTTTGCCAAGGCCGGGCGACGGGTATCCAGACAATGTGACCGATCTCTTGCGCGGGGTGGGCGATGGAGCTTGAGCGACTGACCGAGCGCAGTCGGGAGGCGCTCGAGGGCGCCCAGGCACTGGCGACCCGACTTGAGCACCCCGAGGTCGACCCCGAGCACCTCCTGCTGGCGCTGCTCGATCAGACCGACGGGGTTGTCGCCCCGCTGCTGCGCCAGGTCGAGGTCGATCCCGGGCAGGTTCGATCCCGGCTTGCCGCCGACCTCGAGTCCCGGCCCCGGCAGCAGAGCGCCCAGCCCCGAATCTCGAGCGAGCTCGAGGCCGTGCTTCGCGACGCCTGGGCGCGGATGGAGGGCCTGGGGGATGAGTACTGCAGCACCGAGCACCTGCTCCTGGCGCTGGCCGCCCACCGAGGCGGACCCGCCTCGGGGATCCTCGCCCAGATGGGGGCGACCCCGGCCCGGCTGGGCTCAGCGCTGGAGGCCCTGCGCCAGGGCCAGAAGGTGACCGACCCCAACCCCGAGGGCAAGTTCCAGGTCCTGGAGCGCTACGCCCGGGATCTCACCAGGCTCGCCCGCGAGGGCAAGCTCGACCCGGTCATCGGCCGGGACGAGGAGATCCGCCGAACCATGCAGGTGCTGGCCCGGCGCACCAAGAACAACCCGGTCCTGATCGGCGAGCCCGGGGTCGGCAAGACCGCGATCGTCGAGGGCCTGGCCCAGCGCATCGCCAGTGGCGACGTCCCCGAGACCCTCAAGGACCGGCGCGTGGTCTCGCTCGACCTGGGCGCGCTGGTCGCCGGGACCAAGTTTCGGGGCGAGTTCGAGGACCGGCTCAAGTCCCTGCTCAAGGAGGTGACCAGCTCCGACGGCAGGATCATCATGTTCATCGACGAGCTCCACACCCTGATCGGGGCTGGTGCCGCCGAGGGCGCCATGGACGCCGGCAACCTGCTCAAGCCCGCCCTCTCCCGGGGCGAGCTCCGGGCGATCGGGGCGACCACCTTCGAGGAGTACCGCAAGCACATCGAGCGCGACCCCGCCCTGGAGCGGCGCTTCCAGCCGGTCCAGGTTGGTGAGCCCTCGGTCGAGGACACGATCAGCATCCTTCGCGGGCTCAAGGAGCGCTATGAAGTGCACCACGGGGTCCGGATCAAGGACTCCGCCCTGGTCGCGGCTGCCGTCCTCTCCAGCCGCTACATCTCCGGCCGCTTCCTGCCCGACAAGGCGATCGACCTCGTCGACGAGGCGGCCTCGCGGCTCCGGATGGAGATCGACTCGATGCCGGTCGAGCTCGACGCCGTCGAGCGCCAGGTGCGCCAGCTCGAGATCGAGCGTGAGGCTCTCCGCAAGGAGACCGATCGGGCCTCGGCCGACCGCCTGGCCCTCCTCGAGCGGGAGCTGGCCGAGCTCCAGGAGGGGGCGGTCGGGCTCCGCCAGCGCTGGGAGCAGGAGAAGGCCGTCATCGGTCGGCTGAGGGACATCAAGCAGGAGATCGAGCGGACCACCTTCGAGGCGGAGCGGGCGGAGCGGATGGCCGACTTCGGCCTGGCCGCCGAGCTCCGTTACGGGAAGCTCAACGAGCTTCGCGGGCGCCTGGAGCAGGAGCAGGAGCAGCTGAGCCGCGACCAGGCAGGAGACCCCCTGCTCCAGGAGGAGGTGGGGGAGGAGGACGTCGCCGAGGTGGTCGCGCGCTGGACCGGGATCCCGGTCCAGCGGATGCTCGAAGGCGAGATGCACAAGCTGCTTGAGATGGAGGACAGGCTCCACCAGCGGGTGGTCGGACAGGACGAGGCGGTCGCGGCGGTGGCCAGCGCCGTCCGTCTGGCCCGGGCCGGCCTCAACGATCCCCGCCGGCCCTTGGGGTCGTTCATCTTCCTGGGCCCGACCGGGGTCGGCAAGACCGAGGTCGCCCGGGCCCTGGCCGAGTTCCTCTTCGACAGTGAGGACGCCCTGGTGCGGCTGGATATGAGCGAGTACATGGAGAAGCACGCCGTGGCCAGGCTGGTAGGGGCGCCGCCGGGCTACGTCGGGTACGAGCAGGGCGGCCAGCTGACCGAGGCGGTCCGCCGCCGGCCCTATGCCGTCCTGCTCTTGGACGAGATCGAGAAGGCGCACCCGGATGTCTTCAACATCCTGCTCCAGCTGCTCGACGACGGCCGGCTCACCGACGGCAAGGGACGGACGGTGGACTTCCGAAACTGCGTCGTGATCATGACCAGCAACCTGGGCAGTCCTCGCATCGCGGCACTGCCCGATCACCCGAGCCCAGAGCAGGAGGAGGCGGCCAAGTCGGAGGTCATGGGCGAGCTCCGCCAGCACTTCCGGCCCGAGTTCCTCAACCGGATCGACGACGTGATCCTCTTTCAGCGCTTGGACCAGACTCAGATCGAGCGCATCGTCGAGCTCCAGCTGGTTCAGATGGAGCAGCGGCTCGCCGGGCGGCGGCTCGGTCTCCTGGTCCGGCCCGCCGCTCGCGCCTGGCTGGCGGAGCGGGGATACGATCCCGTCTATGGGGCTCGGCCGCTCCGCCGGGTTCTCCAGCGCCAGCTCGGAGATCGGATCGCGAGCGCGGTGCTGCAGGGTGACTTCGCAGACGGCGACACGATCCTGGTCGATGCCGGCCCCGACGGGCTCACCGTGACCCGGGAGCCGAGGTCAACT
>DATDII010000129.1:0-5463 GCA_036521135.1 Candidatus Dormiibacterota bacterium
AGGGCCCCCGACCGCCTCCAGCCGGCCCCAGAAGTCCGGGGTGCGGGACTGGTAGGCGACGTCGCGGAGCTGGCCCGCGAGCCGGCCCTTGTGGATCCGGTAGAAGCGCTGCCCGGTGAACTGGAAGTTGTAGCGCTGCTGGTCGATCGACCAGGACTTGTCCCCGATGATGTAGATCCCCTCCTCCACCTCGCCCAAGAGCTCCTCCAAGGTGGTGTCGCGGTCGGGGTCGGGCTGGAGCGAGACGTTGGGCATCCGCTGCAGGGGCAGGTGGGCCCAGCTGTCCGAGAAGGCGCAGCCGTTGGAGCGGGGCAGGTTGAACTTGTGGGCCATCTGGCGGTTGAGCTGGTAGCCGACCAGGATCCCCTCCTTGATGATGTCCCAGCGCTGGGCGGCCACCCCCTCGTCGTCGAAGCCGACCGTGGCCAAGCCGCTCGGCTCGAGGCGGTCCCCGGTCACGTGCATCCGGGGCGAGCCGTAGCGGAGGCTGCCGACCTGGTCCGGGGTGGCGAAGGTGGTGCCCGCGTAGTTGGCCTCATAGCCAAGAGCCCGGTCCAGCTCGGTCCCGTGGGCGACCGACTCGTGGAGGGTGAGCCAGAGGTTGGAGGGGTCGAGCACCAGGTCGCGAGGCCCGGGGGTGACCGGGGGCGAGGCCAGCTTCTCCTCCAGCCAGCGGACCATCTCCTCGGCCTCGGTCAGGAAGCCGTGGCCCTCGACGTACTCCCAGCCTCGCCCCACCGGGCGCCCGGTGGAGCGCATGGTCTCGATCAGCCCCGAGCCCTGCTCGTCCACCAGCCCCGCCTCGAGGACGGGGTGAAGGCGGACCCGCTGCTGGGTGATCCGGGACCCCTCGGTGCTGACGAAATACCGGTTCTCCTGCGCCTGGAGGCAGTAGAACTCGGCGAACTTCGCTCCCGCCTCCAGGCACTTGGCGGTGGCCGCGAGCATGAAGTCGACCTTGCGCTGGGGCGCCACCTCGAAGGGGTTGAGCTCCACCTCCCCGACCCAGGTCTCCTGGTGGGGCGGCTCGGCTGCCAGCTCGACCCGCTCCTCCAAGAGTGGTCGGAGCAGGCGCGCCATCTCGAGGGCTGCCCCGACCGCCTTGGTCACCCCGGCAGCGGAGAGGTCGCTCGATCCGGCGAATCCCCACGAACCGTCGACCACCACGCGGACGCCGAATCCCCGCGGCTGGGACTCGGTCAGCGAGATCAGGTCGTGCTCGCGCACGTGGATCCCTTGGATCCGGTCACGGTGAATCCTAATGTCACCGTAGCTGACCCCACCGGCGCTGCCCATGGCGTCGAGGGCGGCGTCCGCCAGGCGCGCCAGGGGCAGCTCTAGGAAGCTCGGATCCATCCCCGCCATGGTCCCTCCACGGCCCACGGCCGCTATCAAAAAAGCCGACACCTGGGCGGCGCAGCAGCCGGCCGGCCAGAGGTCCCGAAATCGGGTCGAGTCTAGCGTTCTCGACGCCAGCAGAGCCCTGACGACTGTGGCCCGCCCCGGCCAGCCTGGGCCGCCGAGCCTGCCGCCGGCTAGTCCCTGACACGGGGCGGGCACGCCCCTCGCCGGGCGGGCTTGGGTCAGGCGAGATTGGGTTCCGGCAGCAAGCCGGCCGCGGCAGGTCGGCCGAGCACCGCCGGCCGATCCCGTCCCGGGTGGTAGCATCGAGCGCCGTGGCCCCGCGCACCGCTCCCGCCGGCCCGCGCCTGCGTCGTCTACGGCTGCAGAACGGACTCGATGTCGTCCTCACCTCGGAGCGGAGCTCCCCAACCGTGGCGGTGGGAATGTACTACCGGGCCGGCTTCCGGCTCGAGGAGGAGGGCCGCACCGGGTTCGCCCACCTCTTTGAGCACCTCATGTTCCAGGGCACGGCCCGGGTGACCAAGGCCGACTTCGGCCGGCTGATCACCGGCGCCGGGGGGATCCTCAACGGCTCGACCCGTCATGACTACACCAACTACTTCGAGGTCCTGCCGGCATCGGCCCTGGAGATGGCCTGCTTCCTCGAGGCGGACCGGATGGAGAACCTCGACATCAACCAGGAGACCCTTCAGAACCAGATCGACGTGGTCAAGGAGGAGGTCCGGGTCAACGTCCTCAACCGCCCCTACGGCGGCTTCTCCTGGCTCTGGCTCTCGCAGTACGCCTTCGCCACCTATCCCAACGCCCACAACTTCTATGGCGAGTTCGCCGACCTGGAGGGGGCGAGCGTGGCCGACGCCCGCGCCTTCTACGAGACCTGGTACGGGCCGGGCAACGCCACCTTGGTGCTGGTCGGCGACTTCGAGGAGGAGGCCGCGGTCGAGATCGTGGAGCGACACTTCGGCCCGGTCGCCGCCCGCCCCGCCCCGCCTCTGGCCGAGATGGATGAGCCGATCCCCCAGGTGCGCACCGAGCACGAGCGCAGGGACGCGCTGGCGCCCAACCCCCGGGTCGCGGTCGGGTACCGGACGGCGCCGTTCGGGCACCCCGACCACCTGCCCCTGGTCCTGGCCGCCCGGGTCCTCACCGACGGCCGCTCGTCCCGGCTCCAGCGCCGGCTCATCCGCGAGCGCGAGGTGGTGCTCCAGGTCGATGGCGGGCCTCACTTCCCGATCGGGGACGCCTTCGAGTTCCGGGGGCCGGCCCTGTTCACCTTCGAGGCCACACCGAGACCAGGCGTCAGCACCGCCGCCACCGTGACCGCGATCGATGAGGAGCTGGCCGAGATGGCTGAGGCCGGGCCGACCCCGGACGAGCTCCTCCGGGCCCAGCGGCGGGAGCTGAGCTCGTACCACGCCAGCACCGACAGCCGGCTCGGCCGCCTCCGCGAGCTCGGCGTGCTCGCATCCGTCCACGACCAGCCCGAGCTCGCCGACCGGCTCCCCAAGCTCTATGAGGCGGTGACCGCCGCCGAGGTCCAGGCGGCCGTGCGAGGCTGGCTCCGCCCCGAGCACTCGACGGTGCTCCACTGGCTCCCCGAGGGTGTGGGAGGCGGGGCTTGACCGCCGCCAGCCGCACCTCCCCGCTGGCGGCCGAGGTGCCCCGTCCAGGCCCGGTTCCACCGCTGCGGGTCGGCCGGCCCACCCGGGCGGTGCTGGCCAATGGCGTCGACGCCATGGTGGTAGCCCGGCCGAGCGTGCCCCGGGTCGAGCTCAGGCTCACGGTCCCGGCGGGAGCGGCGATCGGGACCAGCGCCGCCGCCAGTGAGCTGCTCCGGGCCGGGATCCTCCTCGGCACCAAGGAGCTCAACCAGGAGGCGGTCTCGGAGTCGATCCAGCGGCTGGGCGGCTCCCTCATGGTCCAGCAGGACCATGACCGGCTCCACATCTCCGCCTCTGCCCTGGCCGAGGCGGAGGCGGAGCTCTACCAGCTGGTGTTCGCGATCGCCACCAGGCCCGCCTTTCCCGCGGAGGAGCTGGAGACCGAGCGGGTCAAGCTGATCGAGGGGCTGAGGATCGCCCGGGCGACGCCCCAGTTCGTGGCCGAGGAGCGGCTCCAGCAGCTGGTCTATGGCAAGCACCCCTACGGCCGGCCCGAGCCCGGGGAGGCGCTGGTCCGCAAGACCACCAGGCGCCACCTGAGCGCCCTGCACCGGGCAACCTTCCTGCCCGGCTCGGCCCTGGTCACGGTGGTCGGCGACGTGGATCCCCGCCGCACCGTGAACCGGCTCCGGCGCGCCTTCGGAAGCTGGGAGGGGCCGCGGCGGTCGGTCAAGGTGCCTCGGGTCCGGCCCCAGAGCCAAGCCCAGGTCAGCCTGCTCGACCGGCCCGGCTCGGTCCAGACCGTGATCGCGGTCGGGGGCAGCGGGCCGCCGGTCGGCCATCCTGACCAGATCCCCCTGGCCCTGGCGTCGGCGGTGCTGGGGGGCAGCTTCAGCTCAAGGCTGATGGCCAACCTGCGGGAGGACAAGGGCTACACCTACAGCCCCCACACCCGGACCGAGTCCCACCTCCGCGACAGCCTGGTCGGGGCTGAGCTCGATGTCCGCACCGAGGTCACGGCGGCGGCCTTCGTCGAGCTTGCCTACGAGCTGGGCCGGCTCGCGACCGTGGACGTCGCCCCCGACGAGCTCGAGGAGAGCCGCAACTACCTGGCCGGAGTCCGGGTGATCCTCCTCCAGACCCAGGCGGGCCTGGCGAGCTCGCTCTCCCAGGTCCGTGCCTATGGCCTCGACCACCGCTACCTGGAGACCTACTCCGAGCGCCTGGCAGCGGTGTCTCCCACCGAGCTGCGCCGGGTCAGCGCTCGCTACCTGGCCCCGGCCAACCTCACCACCGTGATGGTCGGGGACGCGGGCCAGGTGAGCGCGGAGCTGGCCCGAGTGGTCCCGGTCCGGGTCAAGGCCGCCGGGCGCGCCCAGCCCGGCTAGCGGCGGACCCCGCTCCGGAGGGCGTCCCTCGCGAGCCAGAGGGCGAGGGCGGGGATCGCGATCGCCGCCAGGACGCCGATCCCGGTCAGCTCGAATCCCCCCCGGAGGGGAAGGTCGGCGACCAGGAGCAGGCCGAAGCCCACGACGCAGCCGACGCCGCCCACGGCCGCCAGCCGGAGGGCCCGAAAGCGGAGGACGGCGGCCGACTCGGCTCCGGTCGTCGACCGCTCGATCGACCAGATGCCGAGCTCCGCCGCGGCCAGGAGCAGCAGCCCGAGCACCGGTGCCAGGAGCGGCGACCCGCCCAGGCTCAGCGCCGTGCCCTCGGCGACGGCGACGAGCCCGACCGCGACCAGGACCCAGGCGGACCACCGCCGCCAGAGGGCGGCCACCATCACGGCGAGCCCGGCCCCCTCGACCCCGAAGAGGAACTGGTGGGGCAGGTGACCCCTTGTCAGGGCGGTCTGGACCAGGGCTGAGGCCAGGCAGGCGAGGCCGAGCAGGCCCGGGATCAGGCGACCGAGCGGCGGGCGAATCGCCGGTACTCCCTGACCTCGGCCAGCACGGCCTCGAACGACTCCTGGGCGGGCCACTCGACCACCACCAGGCCCGCCCGCTGCAGCGTCCGCCGCCGGGCCAGCCGCTGCAGAGCCCAGAGCTGGAGGGCCAGCGCGTCTGGGGCGCCCGGCCCCACGGGCAGGAAGCGCTCGGCGGAGATCTCGATCACCACCAGCTCGAAGCCGCGCTGATGGAGGTCGACCAGGGCGCCCAGGCTGCGGGCGTCCAGCAGCGGGGTCAGGGCCACGATCGTGGCGGACGGGGGCAGCACCCGGGGCGGGATCACGTCGATCGCGCGCCAGGCATAGCTGGTCACCACCTGGGTGTCGAGCAGGGACTCGACCACCCGGTAGAGATGTCTTGGCCCGAGCCCGGGCAGGAGCCAGCGGAGGACGCCGCCGAATCCGACCACCCCGACCCGGTCTCGCTCCCCGAGATAGCCATCGGCCAGCGCGGTCGCGGCGCGCACGGCCAGGGTCAGGACGGACTCCTGGTCGGCCCCCAAATCGACGAAGCTGTCGACGAAGAGGATCACGTCGGCGTTGCGCTCG
>DATDII010000130.1:0-2490 GCA_036521135.1 Candidatus Dormiibacterota bacterium
TGTCGACGAAGAGGATCACGTCGGCGTTGCGCTCGAGGTGGAAGTCGTTGACGTGGGGCGTCCCGGTTCGGGCGGTCGCCCGCCAGTTGATCCGGCGGACTCGGTCGCCCGAGCTGAAGTCGCGGATCGAGGCGAACTCGATGCCCTCACCGTGGCGGCGGGCGATCCGGTTGCCGGCGAAGAGCTGGGTGCGGGCGGGCGCGACCAGCTGGCGCAGTCGCTCGAAGGCGGGGTAGACGCGCAGCGCCGCCGGCGGCCCGAACTGGGCCGAGTAGGTGACCAGACCCAGGGGGTCCTGGGCCCGGAGCCGGATCGGGCCGCAGCGGAAGGTTCCCCAGCGCCGCGGCTGCAGGCGCCAGCGCACGGTCGTGGTCCCCACCGCTTGGGAACGGAGCCGCCGTCCTGCGCCGGGCTCGGCGCAGTCCAGCTCGCGGGGCAGATCCAACTCCAGCTCGAGCCAGGCGACACGGCCGCGGCAGGTGACCTCGGCGGTGAAGCACGCCTCACCGTCCTCGGTTATCCGGTCACGGTCGAGCTCAGCCTTCAGCTCGAGCTCGGGGGCCGAGGCCGAGGCTAGACCGGCCAGGACCCAGATCGCGAAGGGGACGACCAGGGCGAGAAGGGCGATCCGCTCGATGGCCACGGCGACGTAGGCGCCCAGAGCCAGGATCGCGACGTAGCCGGCCAGCCTGGCGGTCGGCCGCCGGGTCAAGTCCGGAGCGCCCCCGGGACCCCGGCCGACGACCTGGTCGGCGGGGTGGGAACGGTCGCCAGGCACTCCCGCACGAGGTCGTCGGCGTTGACCCTCTGGACCCAGAGCTCCGGCCGCAGGGAGAGCCGGTGGGCCAGGGCCGGCACCGCAACCGACTTGACGTCCTCAGGGGTGACGAAGTCGCGGCTCGCCAGGGCGGCGCGGGCACGCGCGAGCTTGAGCAGGGCCAGCGACCCCCGCGGGCTCGCCCCCACCTGGACCCCGGGATGGGCCCTGGTGGCCGCGACCAGGTCGACGACGTAGTACTCGACGTCGGCCTCGACGTGGATCCCCTCCAGCGCCTGCTGCATCCCGAGGAGCTGCTCCCGGCTGACGACCTGATCCAGCTCCGGTTCGTCCGCGCCCCGGAGCTGGCGTCTCTCCAGCAGCTGGCGCTCCTCGTCCCGGCTCGGGTAGCCGACGCCGAGGCGGATCAGGAAGCGGTCCAGCTGCGCTTCCGGAAGCGGATAGGTCCCCTCATACTCGATCGGGTTCTGGGTCGCCAGCACCAGGAAGGGACGGGGCAGGGGCTGGGTCACCCCCTCCACCGTGACCTGCCGCTCCTGCATCCCCTCCAGGAGCGCCGCCTGGGTCTTGGCCGGGGAGCGGTTGATCTCGTCCGCGAGCAGGAAGTTGGCGAAGACCGGGCCCTGGCGCATCTCGAAGTCGCCGGTGTGCTGGTTGTAGATCGAAGAGCCGGTGATGTCCGAGGGCATCAGGTCGGGGGTGAACTGGATCCGGTTGAAGCTGAGGCCGCAGCAGCGGGCGAAGGACCGGGCGATCAGGGTCTTGGCCAGCCCGGGAAAGTCCTCGATCAGGACATGGCCGTCGGCGAGGATCGCCAGCAGCACCAGCTCGAGCGCGGCCCGCTTGCCCACCACCGCCTTCTCGACCTCGTCGAGCAGGCCGGCGGCGGACCGGTGCAGCTCGTCGAGGGGCATCATCGGCCGACCCCCTCAAGCTCATGGAGGAGCTGGGCCAGGTCGGCCCGGGAGGGGGCGGGCCGGGACCGGGCCAGCTCGGGCGAACCCGTCGCGGAGATCGCCGCCCCGAGCCGCTCGCCGAGCACCGCCGCCGAGCGGTCCGGGTCCCTGGTGAGCGAGATCCCGAGTGAAAGGAGGCGGTCGGCGGCGATCTCGCGCAGGACCGGGACCACCTCGCGCTCGTAATGGGCGCGGCTGGTCCGACTGGCGCGGAGGGCGTCCTGGAGCTGGGCAAGCTCGGGAGGCAACCTGCTCACCTGGGGCGGCGCGAGCGGCGCCGGCGGCGGGACGTAGAAGGCGGCCCGGCGAAAGGCGAGCAGCACGGTGCCGATCACCAGGGCGCCAACTCCGAGGGCGTAGGCCCGCCCGACCTGACTGGCATCGACTCCCGGCTGGCTCAGGACGACCAGCAGGGCCACGGTTGCGATCAGCACCAGGGCAATCACCGGACCGTAGCGGCCGACGAAGCTAACCCGGGGTCCGTCAGCCATCTCGCCCTCCTCGATCCGCCAGGCGCGGATCCGGCGCAGTCGCGCCGGAGCGCCCCGAGAATAGCGTTCCCAGGCGGCGATGGCAGCCCCGGGCACCGGCCCAGATCCGGTGCCGAGTCATACCTCCAGCTCGGCGCGCAGGCCACGAAGGGCCGCCTCGGCCTCGGCTCGCATCCCGGACCCGATCGGATGGCTGGAGAAGCGGGCGGTCTCGAAGAGATCGGTCAGCCGGGCCACCGCCCGGCGGCTGGCCTGCAACCGGGCC
>DATDII010000131.1:0-9871 GCA_036521135.1 Candidatus Dormiibacterota bacterium
GGCGCCCGCCCAGCGCCAGCAGCAGGGCCGCCAGGGGGACCCGGCCGGAGACGGCGGGCAGGGCCAGTAGCTCGGCGCCGGCCGCGACCAGCGACCGGCCCCTGGCCCTGTCGGCCGCCTCGGTGGTCGCGATCAGAACCGGGCCCCCCTCGGCCTCGAGGATCCGGGCTCCAGGAGGAGTGCGGAGCTGGCTGTCCACCACCACCCGCAGCGGCTGGCCGCCATCCCCGGAACCCTCCCTGGCGGTGAGCTGGGGGTCGTCGGCCAGGACGGTGCCGATCCCGACCATCACCGCATCGTGCTGGCGTCGCAGCTGGTGGCCGCGGCGCCGCGACGGCTCGGAGGTGATCCACTGCGACTCCCCCGACGAGGTGGCCACCTTGCCGTCCAGGCTCATGGCGAACTTGAGCGTCACCAGCGGCCTCCCGCTGGTGACCCAGGTGGCGAACTCTCGGATCAACTCCTTGGCCTCGGCCTCGCGCTCGCCGACCGCCACCAGCACGCCCGCCCTCCGCAGGCGCTCAATGCCCTTGCCCGCAATGTCGGGGTTGGGATCCAAGGTGGCGGCCCGCACCTCGCTGACCCCGGCCTCGAGCAGCCGCTCGGTGCAGGGACCGGTCCGGCCCCTGGTGCAGCAGGGTTCGAGGGTGACCCACAAGGTGGCGCCGCGGGCCCTGGCGCCGGCTCGCTCCAGGGCAACGACCTCGGCATGGGCCATGCCCGCCCCGGCGTGGTAGCCCTCGCCGACGATCTCGCCGTCCTTGACTAGGACCGCCCCGACCGCGGGGTTGGGCGTGGTCCGGTAGCGCCCCATCTGGGCCAGCGCCAGGGCGCGCGCCATCGGATCCCGGGGCCCCTTGGCCCGACTGCCGCCGCTTGTCTCACCGGTCACACTCACTCCCTTCTCGGCGCAGGGAGGCGCGGACCGGGCAAATGGCTGCCGGACCCGTCTTCTCCCATCCAGACTCAGGGCCGAACCCGTCGCTCGGCCCCTGACTGTCGGCCCCGGAATTTCACTGGGTCCTGCGCCCTGAGATCTCCTCAGCGCGCTCGCGGGCTGTCACCGCCGGTCGGGAATTTCACCCTGCCCCGAAGACAAATTGAGCCTAGCACAGCCCCGGGCCGGTTGCTCTCGAATCAGCGCCGGGGCCAGATCAACCGGGCCAGGCCGCTAACATCAACCGGGCCAGCCGAGGTGGTGAAATGGTAGACACGCTGCTTTGAGGGGGCAGTGAGCGCAAGCTCGTCCGGGTTCAACTCCCGGTCTCGGCACCATCTCCCAGGGATGGTGGCGCTTCCCAGCTAGCCCCGAAGCCGAGCCTCAAGCCGGTAGAGGAACCCCGATGCGGTCATCCCGTCGATCACCCGGTGATCGAAGGAGAGCGACAGGTTGGCCCGCCGGCCGACCACGACCTGACCGTCCCGGACCACGGCCCGGTCCTGGATGGCGTGCACTCCCAGGGTCGCCAGGTTGGGCCAGTTGACGAGCGGCGTGGCCAGCAGCGCGCCCTGCTTGCCGCCGCTCGAGACGGTGAATGTCGACCCCGAGAGCTGGGCCGCGCTGAGCCGCCCGGCCCGGGCGTCTAGGATCACCCGCTCCAGCTCCTCGTGGAAGGCGGGGGCTGGGAGCTGGTCGGCGTCGCGGATCGTCGCCACCACCAGGCCGCCCTCGGTCTGGACCGCGATCCCGAGCTGGACCCGCTCGTGGAACACCAGTTCCAGGGCCTGATCGTCGAGGCTGGCGTTGAAGAGGGGGTTGGCATCCAGCTCGGCCAGGACCGCGAGGCAGATCAGCCCGAGGATGGTCGGCCGCCCCACCCGGTCGGCCTCGGCCGCCACCCGCGCCTCCAGAGCATCCACCTCCGCCTCCAGGACCACCGTGACCTGGGGAACGATCCGGTGGCCCCTCGCCACCTGCTCGGCCATCACCCGAGCCGCGCCGAGGAGTCGGACCCGGCGCCCGTCGCCGAGGAGGTCCGGCAGCCGCACCCTCCCCTGCGGGCCGCTGCCCTGGATTGCGGCCAGGGCAATGCCGCGCTGGCGCGCCTCGCGCCGCACCGAGGGCAGGGCGCGGACCCGGCCAGCGCCCCTCTCGTCGACCTCCAGGGCAGGGCCCACCGGGGACGGCCGGGGCGCTTGGGCCGCCGGGGGCGCCGGGGCAGCGCCGCCAACCTGGCCCTCAACTCGCAGCAGGGCGTCTCCGACCCGGACCCGGGCCCCGGCCGCAACCAGGATCGCCTCGACCCTGCCGGCGAACGGCGAGGGGATCTCCACCGTGGCCTTGTCGGTCCCGATCACCCCAAGGACCTGATCGAGGTCAACCTGCTCGCCCTCCTCCACCCGCCACTCGATGACCTCGCCCTCGGTGACGCCCTCGCCCAGGTCGGGAAGCCGGAACTCAGCCATGGCCGGCCCTCAGTAGTCGAGCATGCTGTGGGCGGCCGCCAGAACCCGCCCGACCGAGGGGAGGGCGTCGTCCTCGTTCTGGGACAGGGGAAAGGGCATGTCCATGCCGGTCACCCGCAGGGTGGGCGCCAGCAGGCGGTCGGCCACCTCCTCCTGGAGCAGGGCCGCGACCTCGGCCCCGAGCCCGCAGTGCCGGGCAGCCTCGTGCACCACCATCACCCGACCGGTCTCCTCGGCGGCCGCCAGGATGGCGCCGCGGTCCAGGGGGTAGATCGAGCGGAGGTCGAGGATGCGGGCGGAGACCCCGTCCTGCTCCAGCTGTTGAGCGGCTGCGTCAGCCACCTCGATCATGGCTCCGTATGCGATCACGGTCAGGTCGGTGCCCGGGCGGCGGATCACGGCCCGGTCGAGGTCGGCCGGCTGGAACGTCTGCGGCACCGCCTGGCGGCCGCGCCGGTACATCCGCTTGGGCTCGAGGAAGATGACCGGGTCGCCCAGCTCGGCCGCCGCCACCAGCATCTCCCCCGCCGACAGGGGGTCGGAGGGCACCACCACCCGGAGCCCGGGCATGTGGCTGAAGAGCGTCTCTGGGGAGTCGGAGTGGAGCTCGGGCGCCCGGGTCCCCCCGCCGTAGGGGATGCGGACCACCAGGGGCAACCCGTAGGCGCCCCTGGTGCGCCAGCGAAAGCGGGCGGCCTGGGAGATGAGCTGCTCGAAGGCGGGGTAGACGAAGGCGTCGAATTGGATCTCCACGATGGGATGGAGCCCGACAAGGCACATCCCGATCGCCGCCCCGACGAAGCCCGCCTCGCCAAGGGGGGTGTCGACGACCCGCTCCTCACCGAAGCGCCCGCGCAACCCCGCCGTGGCCCGGAAGACCCCGCCGTTGGCGCCAATGTCCTCGCCGAGCAGGAGGGACTCCTGGTCCCCCTCCAGGAGCTGGCCCAGGCCGCGGCAGATCGCCTCGACCATGTTCACCTCGACCAGGTCGCTCACCCTGGCCCCCCGCCACCGGGCCAAGACGGCTCGAAGAGGCGATCCGGCGTCAGTCCCCAGGGCGTCTCCAGGTGGACGGTCGCGGCAATCTCCTCGACCGCGACCGCCGGGGTCGACTCGATCGCCTGGCCGATGTCACTAAGCTCCGCCGCCGCCTGCTCCCGGACCTGGTCCAGCTCGGCCGACGTTGCCACCCCGGCCGCCTCCAGCGCCAAGTGGGTCCGGCGCAATGGCTCCATCGGGTCCCAGAGTCGGTCTGACTCGAGATCCCGGTACAGCGAGGGCTCATCGGCGGTGCCGTGGGGGCCGAGCCGGTAGCCGATCGCCTCGACCAAGGTAGGCCCCTGGCCCGACCGGGCCCGGTCCGCCGCCTCCTGCACCGCCTCGAAGCAGGCGAAGACGTCAAAGGCGTCCACCCGGATGGCCGGTATGCCGTAGGCGGCCGCCTTCTCGGCGATCCGGGGCACCTTGGTCTGCCGGCTGATCGGGGTGCTGATCGCCCACTGGTTGTTGTTGATCAGGAAGATCACCGGGGCACCCACCACCGCCGCCAGGTTGCAGGCCTCGTGGAAGTCCCCGGCGGAGGTCGCGCCGTCGCCGCCGTAGCCGAGGGCGACCAGGTCCTGGCCTCGTAGCCGGGCGCCCCAGGCGGCCCCGACGGCATGGGGCAGGTTGGTCGCCACCGGGACGCAGACCGGCGCCACCCGGTAGCGCATCACGTCGTGCCATCCGCCCGGGTGGCCGCGCCACATCAGGAGCGGCACCAGCGGCGGACATCCCCGCAGGGTCACCACCGCCGTCTGGCGGTAGGTGGGGAAGAGCCAGTCCTCAGCGCGCAGGGCCAGGACGCTGGCGGCCTGGACCGCCTCCTCCCCGTAGAAGGTGGGGTAGGTGCCGATCCTGCCCTGCCGCTGGAGGATGACCGCCCGTTCGTCAAAGGCCCGCAGGCGGGCCATCGCCAAGAAGAGATCGAGCGCGGCCTGGCGCGGCCAGGCACGCAGCCGCGAGGTCGTCTCGGAATCGGGAAGCCCAAGGACGGTGCGAGCGCCCTCGAGCAGATCCGCGCCGGGCGCGCCTGGGCCCGGTCCCCGCCCAGGGGTTACCGGCGTGCCGACGTGGTTGGGCTCGGTCCCCACAGCGCGGTACTGTAGCAACGAGCCGCTAGTTCATCCGACCCCCAGGCGAGTGGTCCGGACCGGGCCAAGACCGCCCACCGCGGCAGACGGAGAACCTGAATTGACGTCCACCAGCACCCGAGGCCGCGCCGATCCCAGTCCCGCCCCTGGGGCGCCATCTTCGCCGCGGGCGGTCCTCCTCATGGCCTACGGCAGCCCGAGCTCACCGGCTGAAATCCTCCCCTACTACACCCACATGCGAGGCGGCCGGGCACCCGCCCCCGCCGCCCTGGCCGAGCTCGAGCGCCGCTACCAGGCGATCGGCGGCGCCTCGCCCCTCCAGGAGATAACCCGCGGTCAGGCCGACGCCCTTGAGCGCGAGCTTCGGGGCCGGGGCGCCGGAGACTGGCGGGTGCTGGTCGGGATGAAGCACTCACCGCCCTTCCTGGAGGACGCGGTCAGGCAGCTCCTGGCGGACGGGGTCACCTCGGCCGTCGGGCTGGTCCTCGCCCCCCACTACTCGCAGCTCAGCGTCGGCCAGTACCTGGAACGGGTGAGGGGCGCCTTGCCCAACACCGAGGGCCCGCTCCAGCTCCGGTTCGTGACCGACTGGCACCTCGCCCCCGGCTACATCGCGTGGCTCGGCGCCAGGGTCCGCGAGCGACTGGCTGACGTCGTCACCGGGCCGGGCGAGCCGCTGGTGATCTTCACCGCCCACAGCCTGCCCGCCCGCCTCAAGGAGATGGGCGACCCATACCCCGACCAGCTGGCAGAGACGGCAAAGGCGGTCGCTCAGGTCTCCGGGCTAAAACACTGGACCACCGCCTGGCAGAGCGTGGCCCGTACCGGTGAGCCGTGGCTCGGGCCGGAGCTGCTCGACGTCGTCAGGGGCTCGGCCGAGGCCGGGGTGACCGAGTTCGTGGTCTGCCCTTGTGGCTTCACCGCCGACCACCTGGAGATCCTCTACGACCTGGATCTGGAGGCTCAGTCCGAGGCCGAGCGGCTCGGAGTCAGGATCGCCCGGACCGAGATGCCCAACTCCCATCCCGACTTCGTCCGAGTCTTAGCCGACCTGGTCCAGGCCGAGATCGCCGCCGACCGTTGAGCGAACGCGCGCGCCGGCTGGCGGTGGTCGGTGCCGGCATCTCGGGTCTGGCGGCGGCGGCGGAGCTGGCCCGGCTCGCCCGGGAGAGCTCAACCGAGCTGGAACTCAGCGTCTTCGAGGCCAGTGCTCGGCCCGGTGGCAAACTGCTCACCGAGGAGTTCGCCGGGGCTCAAGTGGACCTGGGAGCCGAGAGCCTGTTGCTGCGGGAGCCGGAGATCCTGGCCGCGGTGACCGAGCTTGGGCTGAAGGCGAGCGTAATCAGACCGGCCACCACGTCGGCCTCCATCTGGAACGGCCGCCGGCTCAACCCGATCCCTCGGCGCTCGGTCCTGGGCGTGCCCCTCCAACCCTGGCGCCCCGATGTGATCCGAGCCATCGGACTGGCCGGCGCAGCTCGGGCGTCGGTCGAGCCCTGGATCCGGCGAGGGCGGCCGGAGCCGGACGGGCCGCTCGGTGGCTTTCTCCGACGCCGAGTCGGGAACGCCGCCTTCTCGGGCCTGGTCGACCCGCTGCTGGGCGGCGTCTACGCCGGCCCCGCCGCCGACCTCAGCCTGGGGGCTGTCGCGCCGCCGCTGCTGGCCGCCGCCCAGCGCAATGGCAGCCTGCTTCGGGGGCTGCGCCAGGCCGCCGCCCTGGCGGCCCCGACGTCGGCAGAGACGCCCTTCGCCAGCTTCGCCCTCGGTCTGGGCCAGCTGGTGAAGGCGCTGCTGGGCAAGCTCCCCAGCGGCTCGATCGAGTTGGCTCGTCCGGTCGCCGGACTGGCCCCCGCCGATGGCGGCCGGGTGCGAGTTCAGACTGCGACCGAAGCGCTGGTCGTCGACGGCGTCGTCCTGGCGGTACCGGCCCCGGCCGCCGCCATGGTCTTGGGCGGCCTCGGCCCCGGCCTGGTTCCCCTCCTGCGACGGCTCGAGTACGCGTCGGTGGCTACGGTCACCCTGGCCTACCCCGACCGGGCCATCGGCCAGCCCCTCCTCGGCAGTGGGTTCCTGGTCGCCCGCCGGCCCCGGCGACCGGTCACGGCATGCACGTTTCTGGACCGGAAGTGGCCCCATCTCCGCCAGCCCGGGCTGACCATCCTGCGAGCCTCGGCGGGTAGCTTCGGCGATGAGTGGCTGCTGGCCCTCGACGACACCACCTTGGTCAGCGCGGTGCACCGGGAGCTGCGCGGGATCCTCAGCCTGACCGAGGTGCCCGCCGAGGTGCGGGTGGAGCGCTGGCACGGGGGACTGCCCCAGTACCGCACCGGGCACCTGGAATGGAGGGCACGCGTGTTCGAGGCGGCGGCCGAGCTTCCCGCACCGCTGGTGCTCACCGGAGCCGCCTTCGGCGGCGTGGGAGTCGCGTCCTGCCTGCGTGAGGGAGCAGGTGCCGGCCGCGCCCTGTGGGCCAGCACCCAACCAAGCTGACCCGGCTCGAGGTCGGACCCGCCCTGGCTGCGACAATCAGCGGGCCGTGGCCAAGCCTCCTTCTGACCGCAGCGAGACGCCGTCTCTTGGCCCGGCCGCCATCAGTCAGGCGCGGCTCGAGTCGTTGGTACGAGAGCTCCTGGGCGAGCTCGGCGAGGACCCTCAGCGGGCCGGACTGCAGGACACCCCCCGCCGGGTGGCCCAGAGCCTGCGCTTCCTCACCTCGGGTTCGGAGCCGGATCTCGATCGGATCCTGGGACAGGCTGTTTTCAAGGAGCCCTACGACGAGCTGGTGGTCGTCCGGGACATCACCTTCTACAGCCTCTGTGAGCACCACCTCCTCCCCTTCTACGGGATGGCCCACGTCGGCTACCTGCCCAACGGCCGGATCCTCGGCCTCAGCAAGATCCCCCGCCTGGTTGACGCCTTCGCCCGCCGACTTCAGGTTCAGGAAAGGATGACCAGCGAGATCGCCCAGACGCTCCAGCGCCACCTCGAGCCCCGAGGAGCGGCGGTGGTGCTCGAGGCCGACCACCTCTGCACCATGATGCGGGGAGTGGAGAAGCCGGGCAACCGGACCGTGACCAGTTCGATGACCGGGATCTTCCGGCGCGACCCCAGGACCCGGGCCGAGTTCATGGGTTTGATCCGCAGTCGGTGACGGCGCCTTCCCGTACTGAGCTGGGAGGCCTCCAGCTGACCGAGCTTCAGGACCTGGTAGCCGGGCTCGGCCATCCTGGCTACCGGGCAACCCAGATTCGCGAGAACGCCTGGCGCCGTGGGAGCGGGAACTTTGCCGAGATGAGCAACCTCCCCGCCGGCCTGCGCTCGGAACTGGAGGCGGCGGTCGACTACCAGAGTCTCGACCTGGTGGCTGAGAACGCGGCCGATCGCGGCCTGACCATCAAGCTTCTTCTCAGCGGCCGCGATGGCGAGGAGGTCGAGGCCGTCATGATCCGCCATCCGGGCAGCTCAGGGACCCGGCCACGCCACACCGTCTGCGTCAGCTCACAGGTCGGCTGCGCCATCGGGTGCGTCTTCTGCGCGACGGGGCAGCTCGGGCTGCGACGCAACCTGAGCGCAACCGAGATCGTCGACCAAGTCCGCTGGGCGGCCCAGATCTGGAGCCGGGACCGCAGCGGCGCGCCCTCCAACGTGGTCTTCATGGGAATGGGCGAGCCGCTGCACAACTACCTGGCCGTGGTCGAGTCGATCCACCGCCTCCGGGACTGGGGGCTGTCTCCCCGCCACGTGGTCGTCTCGACCAGTGGATTGGTCCCGGAGATCGACCGGCTGGCGGCGGAGGACCTGCCCGTCCGGCTCGCGATCTCCCTGCATGCGGCCAGCGATCAGCTGCGCGACCAGTTGGTGCCGCTTAATCGTCGCTATCCGCTGGCCGAGCTCAAGGCGGCGGCGCTCCGCTACAGCGCCGCCAGCGGACGACGGGTGAGCTTGGAGTACGTCCTCATAGCGGGGGTGAATGATCATCGCGAAGACGCTGCTCGCCTGCGGTCGTTCGCGACCGCAGTGCGGGGCCACGTCAATCTGATCCCGATGAACCCGATCCCCAACAGCTCGCTGGTCGCTCCGAGCCAGCACGCCTGCCGGGACTTCGCCGAGATGGTGGGAGCTCGGGCGAGCATCCGGTTCTCCAGAGGGGAGCGGGCGACGGCCGCCTGCGGCCAGCTCCGCGCCTCAATGGCCGCCCTGCCCAGGCGCTCGGCTCTGGCCGCTGTCGCCCACACCCAACTGGTGGAGGGAGCGCCCGGTCGGGCTCAGCCCTCGATTGGCCCCTGACCGATCGTGAGTAGACTCGGGATTGCGGGGCCAGGGGGGATGGTGGTCGAGCCAGGCTGATGGAGGGAATCTGTTCGATGGCCATCGTTGACGGCAGCGAGCCGATCCAGCCTGACGGCGGCACCGAGGGGTGAACATCTGGGCCCCCTGGGCTCACTTGTACGGGTACGCGTTCCAACCGGCAGCCTGGATCCCGGTGCTCCTGCTGGCCTTCCTCTACTGGCGGGGCCGCCGGCAGATCATTGGCAACCCAAAGCCGGGCGACCCTGCCATCGGCCCCTGGCGGGCAGCCTCCTTCTACACCGGCCTTGGGATCATCCTCTTCGCGCTCCAAGGCCCGGTCGACTACCTCGCCTACGACCTCTTCTGGATGCACATGGTCGAGCACTGCCTGCTCCAGATGGTCGCCGCCCCGCTCCTCCTGGTCGGGCTGCCGCTTCTTCCATGGTGGCGGGGCCTACCCGAGCGCTGGCGGCAGATCCTCGCGCCCCTGGCCCAGCGGGGCTTCGACCGCCCGCTGCCCCGCTCCGTGGGGAGGATCCTCCGCAAGCCAGGAACAGGTCTGATCGCCCTGGCGGTGACGTTCTGGACCTGGCATGTGCCATTCGTGTTCGACGTGACCCTGCGAAACGACTTTCTTCACGGCTTCGAGTTCACAACCCTGTTGCTGGGAGGCCTGCTTTACTGGTCCCACACGGTCAACAGCTACCCGCTCCGCCGCCAGCTGACCACCTGGCCCTTGGCCGGGTACCTGGTCGGCGGGACCGCGGTGATGTGGATCGTGGCGATCAGCCTCGGGTTCTCGGGCCACGCCTGGTACGCGCCCTACTACCAGCTTGCCAGCCGTCCGGGCGGCATCTCGGCTCTGACCGACCAGCAGTGGGGCGCGGGAGTGGCCTGGGTGCCCGCCGCCATCCCGGCCGAGATCATGCTCGATATCGCGGTCCTGCAGTGGCTCCGCGAGGACGAGCGGAAGGCGGATGCCGAGGTCGAACTCTATCGGGCCCAACAGGCAGCCCAGGACCCTTCGACCTCGCCGGACCGGT
>DATDII010000132.1:0-14044 GCA_036521135.1 Candidatus Dormiibacterota bacterium
GGCCTCGGTGTAGGGGTGGCGCATCGACTCGAAGAGCTCCGCGGTCGGGGCGGCCTCGACGATCTTCCCGGCGTACATCACGTTGACCCGGTCGGCCCGTCCGGCAATCACGCCCATGTCATGGGTGATCAGGAGTACCGCCATTCCGAGCCGCTGCTTGAGGTCGTAGAGCAACTCCAGGATCTGGAGCTGGATGGTGACGTCGAGCGCTGTCGTGGGCTCGTCGGCGATCAGCAGCTTGGGATCGCAGGAGAGGGCCATCGCGATCATCACCCGCTGACGAAGACCGCCCGAGAGCTGGTGGGGGTAGTCGGAGAGCCTCTCCTTGGGCCGGGGCATACCCACCAAGCCGAGAACCTCCTCGGCCCGCTTGAGCGCCTCCTGGCGACTGGCGTGGCGATGGATCCGCACCGACTCCGCGATCTGGGCCCCAACCTGCATGGTGGGGTTCAGCGAGGTCATCGGATCCTGGAAGATCATGGCAACCTCGTTGCCGCGGACGTGCCGCATTTCCTTCTCGGGAAGCTTGACCAAGTCACGCTCGGACAGCATGACCGAGCCGTCGGCGATGTAGCCTCCGCTGGGCAGCAGACCCATCAGCGACATCCCGGTCATGGTCTTGCCGCAGCCGGACTCGCCGACCAGGCCCAGGGTCTCGCCCGCCTCGATGTAGAAGGAGACCCCGTCCACGGCGTGGACCTCGCTCTTCCGCTGGCGGATGTAGGTCTTGAGGTTTTTGACTTCGAGGAGCGGGGCCATGGTTCTCGGCTACTCTAAGGATGCGTGCGGCTAATCCCGGCCAAAGTGCACCGGAGTATAGCGGCCCGGTCTGGCCCTGTGGCGCTGGTTGGCCCCAACGACCAGTCTCCCCTTCTCGGACCGGTATTGTCGTGATTGGAATGAAAGCCCCAGCCACTTCTTGGCGAATCCCCAGCCTGAGGCGGCTGGTGCCGGCCCTGATCAGCCTGGCCATCCTCGGCCTGCTGGTCGAGTACGTCCGCCCGGACGAGCTCGGCGGAGCCCTCGGCCGGTTCCATCTCGTCTACCTCCCCGTGGTCCTGGGCCTCTCGCTGGCCTACTACCTGCTCAAGGGCTATCAGTGGCACCTCTTCCTCAAGCCGCTCAAGCTGGACCACGGGGCGGTGGAGACGATCCTGATCTACCTGGCCGGCCAGCCCACCGCGGTGCTGCCCCTGGGGGAGCTCAGCCGGGCCTTCATCCTGCGCCAGCACGCCAAGGTGAGCCTGGGCGAGGTATCGGCCACCGTGGTGGTCCAGGAGCTCCTCTACCCGATCGGCCTGATCGCGGCGGCGCTCCCCGGCGCGGGCCAGTTCCCGGGAGCCCAGGCGGCGGTGGCGGTGGCCCTGCTCGGGATCCTGACCATCTCGACCATCCTGCTCTGGCCCCGGGCCTTCAACTTTGTGATGCGCTTCGCCGTTCGGGTCCCTTTGATACGGCGCTACTCAGCCGACCTGATCTCCCTGCACCGGGACGTGATCTTCATCGCCAGGCGACCGGCGACCCTGGGGCCGGCCCTGCTCGGGCCGGTGGCGGCGGTGATCGCGATTGCCATGTTCTACTTCACGATCCGCAGCGTGGGGGTGGAGATCGGCCTCTACCAGGCTGCCTTCGTGTACGCCATCGCCCACCTGGCGGGCGGGGTCAGCCTCCTGCCCGGGGGGATCGGGGCCTACGAGGGCTCGATGACCCTGCTGCTGGCGGCCTTCGGCGTCGCCACCCCGGTCGCGGTCGCGATCGCGATCTTGAATCGCGCCTTCGACCGCCTCCTGGTGACGATCGTGGGGGCGGCCGTCTTCTTCGCCATCAGGCGACCCCTCAACCTCCGCGGCATCACTCTGCTACCCGACCAATAAGCGATAGGCTTGGAGTGGTCGGCGGCGGCTAGGAGGGAGCCATGAAGGCGATCGTCACCACCCCTGGCAAGAAGGGGAGCGTCAGGCTGGGGGCCATCTCCGAGCCGTCCGGCACCGGCATGGTCCAGGCCGCAGACGGTCAGCCGGCCAGCCCGGTCGAGGTCGAGGTGGTCGAGGTCGGCGTCTGCGGGACCGACCTCGAGATCGCCAATGACGGGTACGGGGCTCCACCGCCGGGCCGGGACAGCCTGGTCCTGGGCCACGAGAACCTGGGCCGGGTGGTCGCCGTGCCCTCGGGGGTTGAGCTGACCAAGGGCCAGCTGGTGGTGGCGACCGTGCGCCGGCCCTGCCCCGAGCGCTGCCCACCCTGCGCCGCAGGCCAGAGCGACGACTGCCTGACCGGCAACTACACCGAGCGCGGGATCAAGGGCCGGGACGGCTACATGGCCGAGCGCTACCTCGAGGCCAGCGACTACCTGGTGCCGCTCCCCGCCACCCTGACCAAGGTGGGCGTCCTGATGGAGCCGAGCTCGATCGTCGAGAAGGGCCTGATCCAGTCCTTCAGCATCCAGCGGGGACGGATGCCCTGGGAGCCGCGACAGGCTCTGGTCTGCGGCGCGGGCGCGATCGGGCTCCTGGCGGCGATCTTCCTCCGGCTGCGCGACCTTGAGGTGAGCCTGGTCGCCAAGGCCGACCCCGGCTCGCCCGCCTACACCGTCGCCAAGACGGTCGGGGCCAACCTGCTCGACGCCACCGAGCATCCGGTCGCCGGCCTGGCCAAGGAGCTGGGACACCTCGACCTGATCTTCGAGGCGACCGGGGCCTCATCGGTGGCCATGGACGCGATCGCCGCCACCGGCCACAACGGAGTCTGCTGCCTGAGCTCGGTCACCGCCGGGGCGCGGACGGTGACGGTCGACAGCGACTCCCTCAACCTGGACATGGTGCTCGGCAACAAGCTGGTCTTCGGGACCGTCAACGCCAATCGCCGCCACTTCGAGGCGGCGGCCCGGATGCTGGGGGCGGCCGTCCGCAAGTGGCCTGGGGTGCTGGAGCAGTTGGTCACCCGGCGGGTGCCGGCGGAACGGTTCGCCGACGCGTTCACCCGGCAGCCGGACGACATCAAGACGGTGATCACCTTTTCGGGAGGTTGAGCCAGATGTTTCCCCAGTCCCGGGGCCGCTACAGCCGGCAGGCCCACTGTGACCTGCCCGAGGGAACCTTCGAGGAGGAGTTCGCCCGCCAGGGGTTCTTCGGCCCCGCCTCCCACCTCTACCACGCCCACGCCCCGACCGAGTGGCTCCGGATCGAGGGGCCGCTCCGGCCCCGCGCATACGACCTGCGCCGGGTCGAGGCCACAGACGCCCAGGACCCGGGTGCCGGGCTGACCCCCGTCCTCGGCAATCAGGACCTGCGGATCAAGCTGTCCCGGCGGACCCAGGCGATGCCCTACGCCTACCGCAACGCCGACTCCGACCTGATCTACTTCGTCCACCGCGGCGCCGGGGAGATGGCGACCGACTTCGGCCGGCTCAGCTACGAGCAGGGCGACTACCTGGTCCTGCCCCGGGGCACCACCCACCGGGTCTTCCCCCAGGGGGAGGAGAGCTTCCTCCTGGTGATCGCCTCCAGCGACATGCCCGAGCTCCCACCCGCCGACCGCATGGGCCAGCACTCCCCCTACGACCGGGCCGTGCTCCGCCTGCCCGAGGTCCCCTTCAGCGCCGGCCCTCCCAACGCGGTCGGGGAGTGGGAGCTGGTGATCGAGCGCGAGGGGCAGTGGACGCGGGTCTTCTACCCCTTCGACCCCATCGACACCGTCGGCTGGAAGGGGGACCTGAGCGCCTTTGCCCTCAACGTCCGGGACATCCGGCCGGTCACCTCGGGCCGGTACCACCTGCCCCCTTCGGTGCACACCACCTTGCGCACGCCCGGGTTCGTCCTCTGCACCTTCACCCCCCGCCGGATCGAGGGCATCGACGATGAGGGGGCGGTCCGGCTTCCCTTCTACCACCGCAACATCGACTACGACGAGGTGCTCTTCTACCATGCCGGCCAGTTCATGAGCCGGGCCGGCATCGACGCCGGGATGATGACCTGGCACCCCCAGGGGATCCACCACGGGCCCCAGCCCAAGGCGGTCGAGCGCGATCGCAACCTGACCAAGACCCACCATGACGAGGTGGCGGTGATGATCGACGCGGTCCACCCCCTCCATCCCCTGGCCGGGGCCGAGCAGTCCGAGATCCTGGAGTACGCCGAGTCCTGGATGCCCCAGATCGACGACTGACAAGCTGAGATGCGCCTCGCCACCGTCGGGATCCGGGGGCCGCTCGGGCTTGCGCCAAGGGTCGTGGCCGAGCAGTCGCCGGGCGGCCGGCTCCTCGATGTCACCGCCGCGGGCGAGGTCTGGTGGGAGAGCCAGGGCTCGGGGGATCCCGTTCCCTGGTCCCTGGCCACCTTTCCCCCGGACCTGGCCCGGCTCCTCCGGGGGGGGAGGCATGCGCTCGAGATGCTGGCAGGAGCCCTGGCCCAGGTCGACGCGGCCGGTCTCGAGGCGGTCGGGCCCTCCGGCTCGCGGATCTGCTACCGGCCAGACGAGGTGGAGCGGCTACCCCTGCTCCGGCCGCCGCTGCTGCGCGACTTCTACGCCTTCGAGGAGCACGTAGCCGCCGGCGCCCGGCGCCGGGGCGAGCCCGTCCCCGAGCCCTGGTACCGGCGGCCCGTCTACTACAAGGGCAACCCGGCGACCCTGCTCCCGCCCGGCGCCGAGGTGCCCTGGCCCGCCTACACCGATGCCCTCGACTACGAGCTCGAGGTCGCCTGCGTCCTGCTCTCCGGGGGGCGGGACCTGAGCCCAGAGGCGGCGTCCGCCGCGATCGCCGGCTACTGCGTCTTCTGTGACTTCTCCGCCCGCGACATCCAGGCGGACGAGATGCGGGTCCGCCTGGGCCCGGCCAAGGCCAAGGACTTCGCCTCCGGGCTCGGCCCCTGGCTGGTGACCGCCGACGAGCTTGGTGATCCCGCCCAGCTCGGGGCCCGGGCCTTCCTCAACGGCGAGCTGGTCGCCGAGGGCCGGCTCGGGGACGCCCGCTGGTCCTTCGCCGAGATGGTCGCCTACGCCTCCGGAGCCGAGCCCGTGGAGCCGGGCGAGGTGCTGGCTAGTGGCACCGTTGGGGGCGGCAGCGGCCAGGAGCGGGGCCGGCTCCTGGAGCCCGGGGACCGGATCGAGTGCGAGCTGGGCCAGACCGGGCGTCTGCTCCATGTGATCGGTCCCCGCCACGAGGGAGGCGGGTCCGGGGTGGCCCGGCCGCCCTCGGGCTGAGCTCCGCCACAGGCTACAATCGACTTCGATGAGCGTCGTCGGCGCTCCCCGGCAACACCCAGGAGGTTGGCACTTGGCAAGACGCTCGATGGGTGGCCGCACCCGACGCGGACCATCCCGCCCTCGGGTCTCCCGGGTAACTCCGGTCGAGGAGAAGAAGGAGGAGACCATCGAGATCGAGGGCACCGTGGTCGAGCCCCTGCCCAACGCCCAGTTCCGGGTCGAGCTCCAGACCGGTCAGACGGTCCTCGCCTACATCTCCGGGAAGATGCGCAAGCACTACATCCGAACCTTGATCGGCGACAAGGTCAAGGTCGAGCTCAGCCCCTATGACCTGACAAGGGGCCGGATCACCTTCCGCTACAAGTAGGCTCAGCCCCGCTCGGCGAAGTAGGCGACCGTGCTCCGGAGGCCCTCGGCGAGAGGCACCTGGGCGCTCCAGCCCAGCTCTCTGGCGGCCCTGGTGCTGTCGAGGCAGCTCCGCCGCTGCTCGCCGTCGCGGGCCGGGCCGTGCTTCGCCGGGGGCACCGGCTCGCCCCCCGGGCGGAGCTCGGCCGCGACCTGGCGCAGCTCCTGAGCCAGCTCGACCACGCTGGTCTCGCGGCCGGTGCCGAGGTTGTACCGCCCGAGCGGCCCGTCCAGGAGCAGGACCGCGGCCGCGACCACGTCCCCGACGTAGATGTAGTCGCGGGTCTGGGCCCCGTCCCCATTGATCACCGGCGCCTGGCCCGCCAGGAGCAGGTCGGCGAAGGTGGCGACCACGCCGGCCTCGCCGTGGGGGTCCTGGCGGGGGCCGTAGACGTTCCCCGGGCGCAGGGCCGCCGTCTCCAAGCCGAAGGAGGCGGAGAAGGCGGCCAGGTATGCCTCGCCGGCCGCCTTGGCCGCGCCGTAGGGGGAGGCGGGGCGCCAGGGGTGGGACTCGGGGGTCGGCACCTGGTCGGTGTCGCCGTAGAGCGCGCCCCCCGACGACATCAGGACGAAGCGTCTGGTCGAGCTCCCCACCGCCGCCTGCAGCATCCTCACCGTGCCGAGGACGTTGACCTCGGCGTCGTGGAGGGGGTCGCGCACCGAGGTGCGGACGTCGATCTGAGCCGCTAGGTGGAAGATGACCTCGGGCCGGTAGCTCCGGACCACCACCTCCGCCTCTTCGCCGACCACGCTCACCTGGTGAAACTCGGCTTCCCCGTTGACCAGCTCCGCGAAGCCGCTGCTGAGGTCGTCGATCACGGCAACTTGGTGCCCCTCATCGAGCAGACGATCGGTGAGGTGGCTGCCGATGAAGCCAGCGCCCCCGGTCACGGCGACCCTCATTCGGGCGGCGAGGGTTGCTCGGGCGGCGTCGAGGGCGCAGGCCGGCGCCGCCTCTTGCCCGGCTTCCCCTCGGCGTCGACCCGGTCGAGCAGGCCGCCCCGGAGTCGGGGCAGGCGCCGGCTCATCCGCTCCCGGTCGCGCCGGGCCTGGACCTCGGCGAGCCGGTACTGGGGCCCGGCGCTGACCGAGTTGGAGCGCTCAAGGGGCGGCCGGGTGTCCCAGCGGCGGACGTAGAAGGCCCCCTTGAGGGCGGTGTAGGGAACGGCGCAGATCTTGTGCTCGTGGCTGGTGGCGTCGATGATGTCCCACAAGGAGCCGAAGCGCTGCAGCGAGGCGGGGGACACCACATGTACCCGCAGCACCTGGCCGTCGATGAAGTGGAGCGCGACCCGGGCGAGCTTGGTGAGGTCGACGTCGTCGCCCGGCTGGGCCACCTTGGTGGCGTCGATCTGGCGGATGCCGCTGACCGGGACCAGCGCCTGGCGGGCGTTGCCGTCAAGCGTGTGCAGGTCCAGGTCCAAGAACGGGTCGTCCATCTGCAGGAGAGGCACCTCGCCGTAGAGGACCTCGCCGTCCAAGAAGGACACGACCACTTCCTGCACTGGATCCCGACCTCAACTTGAATGGGAGCCGCCAGCCACCGCCGTGCCACCCTCCGGGCCGTCATCGGAACGTGAGCCCGGTGTCACCCGTTCGGTACCGGCTTGGTCCCAAGCCCTTTATCGGGACGACTACGGTGGGAGACATCATAGGGCCGGTGCCTGAAGACGGTCTCGGAGTTCGCCAGCCCAAAGCCCACCGGGCGGGGACCGGCCCGGACGGTCGGGACGGCCGTTTCACCTGACAGGCAGGACGGGCAGCTTGGCCAACCAACCCGCGGCGCGTCGACGCCATAGGTCCTTCACCGTCCAGTTCGCCCTGGTCCTGGTGGCGGTCGGCCTGGCGACGGCGCTTGTGGCCGGGGTCGTCGCCTGGGTCGAGACCCAGAATGTGCGCAGCGAGCAGGATGCTCAGGCCGGGCTCGGTGCGAGCCAGCTGGCGACGAGCCTGGTCCGGGACCAGACCGCCTTCACCTCCCAGCGGCTCGCCTGCGAGGTGGCCGGGCTGGCCGCCACCGCGCCTGCCTACACCGCCGGCGCGGCTGGCCTGGAGGCGCTCGCCCAGGCCACCGCCGCCAATGCCAGCCCGGGCCAGGAGCTCGTCTTCCTCGGCCCAAGCGGCCAGGTCCTGGCCCACGCCCCGACCAGGGCGGGCGTCGCGGGCCTGGCCCGGCTCGCCCGGGAGTCGTCCGGCTCTGCTCGCTGCGCCAGCCCGACCAGCCCTGGCTTCTTTGCCCGGGCGGGACGCAAAGGACTGGCCGGTGTCGGGCTGGCGACCGTCTCCCAACGGGGTCGGACCCTGGGCCACGTCCTCGCCCTGACCCCGCTTGGGCCAGACGTCCTCCGCTATGCCCAGCGGTTGGTCGGGGCGGCCGGGCTCCACTCCACCACCGCGCTCCTGGTCGCTGGCCGGCTCAGCCTGCCGATGTCGCTCCGAGGCGTCACCTACGCCGCCGGGTCCCGCCTGCCCCAGCCGCTCCGGGCCGCCCTCGACCAGGGGGGTCAGGCGCAGGCCTCCCTCTTTGGCGTCCAGTACACGGTGGTGGGACAGGCGCTCGAATCCGCTGCCGGCCGTCCTGTCGGCCAGCTCATCGTCCTCGAGTCCGGGGCCGGGATCGGGGTCAGCGTCGGCGACCTCGCCCTCCCCCTCGCCTTGGCGGTGGCGGGCGTGCTGCTGTTGGGCATGGCGATCGTCTTCCTGCTGGTGGAGCACTTCCTCAACCGTCCGCTCCGCCGGCTCGACCTTGCCGTCCAGCGGCTGGGTCTGGACGAGTCGGCAGCGCCGGTCTCGGTCGACGGCGGGGCCGAGGAGATAACCCGCCTGGCCGACAACTTCGAGCGGGTTCGCAAGCAGCTGCGACGGCAGCTCCTGGTCGCCACCGGGCGGACTGTGATCACCTCCACCCTGACCAGCAACGCGTCCATGGACCAGGCCCTGGAGCAGGTCCTGCGCAGCCTGGCCGAGGTGCTCGCCGCCGAGGTGGTGATGATCCTGCTCCGGCCCCAGCCCCAGATGTCCCGCGGTCTCCTGCTCAGCGGCGGGCTGGCCACGCCGGCTCCCACCTGGGCCGAACTGGAGGGCGCCGGCGGGGTGATCGGGAGCCTGGTCCGGGAGCCCCGTTTTCTGGTGCGCACCGAGCTTCGCCCCGACGAGCGCGGCGCCCTGGAAGAGCGGCTCGGCCTGCACGACTGCCTGGTCGAGCCGATGCGCTCGGACGACCACGACCTGGGGCTGCTCCTGGTCGGCAACAAGCGCAACTCCTACCTCGACCTCGACTACACCCTCTGCCGCGACACCGCCGACCAGATCGTGGTCGCGTTCGAGAAGAACACGCGGCTGGCGGTGACGCAGCGCGAGGCCACCACCGACGAGATGACAGGTCTCTACAACTATCGCTTTCTGGTCGGCTACCTTGACCAGCAGGTCAACCTGGCCGAGCGCGCCGGTTCACCCTTGTCCGTGCTCATGCTCGACCTCGACCACTTCAAGGCGGTCAACGACTCGCACGGCCATCCCGCCGGGGACCGACTCCTGCGCCAGTTCGCGAGCCTGATGATCGAGACGATTCGCAAGTCCGACCTTGGCGCCCGCTACGGCGGCGAGGAGTTCGTCGTGGTCATGTCCAACACCTCGCGCAGCGACGCCGAGGTTGTCGCCGACAAGATTCGCGCGGCCGTCGAGTCCATGAGCGTCCGCCTCGATGACGGCTCCGAGGTCGGGATCACGGTCAGCATCGGCGGCGTCGCCTTCCCCGAGGGCTCGAACGGCGCCCGCAACCTGCTCGACCTGGCCGACCGGGCCCTCTACGCCGCCAAGCGCAACGGCCGCAACCGGGTCGAGTTCCTCGACCTGGCGGCTACGGCGGGGGAGCCGGTCACGTCCTGAGCGATCCACTCCCTAGCATGGTGGGATCGTGACCGACGTGATCGACCTGCGCAGCGACACGGTCACCCGTCCCTCGGCGGCGATGCGCCAGGCGATGGCGACAGCCGAGGTCGGGGACGACGTCTACGGCGAGGACCCCACCGTCCGGCAGCTCGAGGAGCGCGTCGCCGACCTGCTCGGCAAGGAGGCGGCGCTGCTCTGCCCGAGCGGGACCATGGCCAACCTGGTCGGCGTCGCCAGCGCCTCCTGGCCCGGGGACGAGGTCCTGGTCGATGCCCAGTCCCACATCCTCCACTACGAGCTGGCTGGGACCGCGATGATCGCGGGAGTCCAGCTCCGCAACTTCGACGCCACCAACGCGGGCTGCCCGAGCGCGGCCCAGCTCGAGTCTTTGCAAAGGCTGGCTGACCCCGATCACGAGCCCCGGACGGCGCTGCTCTGCCTTGAGCAGAGCCACAACCGCCGGGGAGGCACCGTCGCCACCATCGACCAGCTCCGGGAGGCCTCGGACACCGCCCATCGCCTGGGCCTGACGGTGCACCTGGATGGCGCCAGGTTGGCCAACGCCGCCCTCAGCCGAGGGGTGCCCCTGACCGACATTGCCGACGGCGCCGACTCGCTCACCCTCTCTCTCTCCAAGGGCCTCGGCTGTCCCGCTGGGACGCTCTGGGCGGGCACCATTGAAGCGAGGCGCCGGGCCCACCTCTGGCGCAAACGTCTTGGAGGTGGCATGCGCCAGGTAGGGATCCTGGCGGCGGCCGGGCTCTACGCCCTCGACCACAACCTGGAGCGGCTCGGTGACGACCACGACCGGGCCACGCGGCTGGCCGAGGCTCTCCAGGGCTGCCCTGGGGTCACCGTCGACCTGGCCTCGGTCCAGACCAACATCGTGCTCCTGCGCACCGAGGCCGACGCCAACCTGATCGTGGAGCGGGCGCAGCGCGCAGGCGTGCTCCTGGTTCCCTTCGACTCCCACACCGTCCGCTGCGTCACCCACCTCGACGTCAGCGAGGAGGACGTCGAGCAAGCCGGGGAACGACTCCTGCGCGTCTTCGCCAACTGAGCCGGGGTCGGTCCCAAAGGAAAGGAAAGGAGCGGGCCGATTGGCCCGCTCCCTCTAGATACCGATCCGCAAGTAGCCGACTTGGCCTCAGGCGGACGCGGACCCTCCGGATCCGCTCAGGGTCACCCGTCCCCGCCGCTTGGTCGACCGGCGGGCCGCCTTAGGCGCGGCGGCGCGGGTCGTCCGCCGGGCGCGGGTCGCCGTGGCGGTGCGCCGGGGCGTGGCCGTCCGCCTGGTGCGAGTGGCCGTGGCCGTGCGCCGGGTTGTGGCCGTGCGCCGGGGCGTGGCCGCCGTGGTCGTCTTGCGCGCCGTCCGCCGCCGGGTGGTAGTGGTCCGTGCCGGCGTAGTGCGGGCGGTCGTCCGCCGCCGCGCGCCGGTGCGGCTCCCGGTCCGCCGGGTTGCGGTCCGGGGCGTGGCCGCGGTCCGGCTCACCGCCGCGTCGAGCTTCTTCTCGATGTCACCCAGACGCTTCTCGAGCGCCTTGAGCTGGGTGGTGATGGTCCGGTTCAGCGAGGCGGCACTGGGAGCGGTGCGAGTGGTCCGCCGCGGGGCTGTCCGGCGCGCAGTGGTCTTGCGCGCGGTCGTGCGTGCGGCGGTTCGCCTGGTCGCCGGCCTTCGCGTGGTTCGAGCGGCAGAGCGCACAGCCGTGCGCTTGGTGCCGCTTCTCCTTGGCGTTCGGGGCATAGGTCCGGTTCCTCCTAGTTGGCTTGGGCGCGAGTGCCGTGCGCCTTGATCCTCAGGCGGGGCCTGATTCTTGGTGCCGGTTGTGGTTGTGACGTGGGCGAGAGTGTGCCTAACCGGGATGTGCGCGCGAGTCAGCTAGGGTGATTGTGCCACACAATCGTGTATGCGGGTCACGGTGTCAACCGCTTTGCTCCCAGTCGCTGAGGTGTTACCGTCCTGTTGCGGGTCCCAACTTGATCTAAAACGGTGAGTCGCGGCGCTCCTATACTGGCCCTGTGATCGGACTTGCGCCCCGGCCAGGAAGCGAGGACCTCTACGGCACCGCCCAGCACCGCGTCGATCAGGCGGCCGAGTTGCTGCATCTCGACGAAGACCTCCGCTCGGTGCTGCGCGAGGTCAAGCGAATCTTCCAGGTTCACTTCCCAGTGGTGCTCGACGACGGCTCGGTGGAAGTGTTCGTTGGCAACCGGGTCCATCACAGCATCGCTCGAGGCCCGGCCAAGGGCGGGATTCGCTACGAGCCCAGGGCCACCATCGACCAGACCAAGGCGCTGGCCATGGTGATGAGCTGGAAATCGGCCCTGATGTCTCTCCCCTTTGGCGGCGCCGCCGGCGCCGTCTGCGTCGATCCCCACCAGATGAGCTCCCGCGAACTGGAGCGACTGACCCGCCGCTTCACCACCGAAATCAGCCTGTTGCTTGGGCCGGAGCGCGACATTCCCGCGCCCGACATCGGCACCGACCCCCAGGTGATGGCCTGGATTATGGACACCATCTCCATGCATCAAGGTTTCTCGGTCACCGCATCGGTCACGGGCAAACCGATCGAGGCGGGCGGATCCGTGGGCCGGACCGAGGCAGCCGGCCGGGGCCTGGCGATAGTGCTGGTGCACGCGTTGCGCAACACCGGTCTCAGCCTGGAGGGCTCGACCGTGGCGGTGGAGGGCTTCGGTCATGTCGGCCGCACCTGCGCGCGTCTGCTGGCGGCGGCCGGCTGCCGTGTCGTCGCCGTGGGCGACAGCCATGAGAGTTGGTACTGCGATGCCGGGGTCGATGTCGCGCAGCTGGAGGCGGTCAAGATTTCCGGTGGACGCCTGGCCGACGCCAAGATTGCTGGGGACCTGATCACCCGCGAGGAGCTCCTCGCGCTACCTGTCACCGTCCTGGTGCCGGCCTCGGTGGACTCCACCATCAACAGCTCCAACGCCAACCAGGTCCGGGCTCGCATCGTCGCCGAGGGCGCCAACTGCCCAATCACCCCGGCCGCCGAGCTGGTGCTGGCCGAGGATGGGATCGTCGTGGTTCCCGACATCCTCGCCAACGCTGGCGGGGTGACGGTGTCCTATTTCGAGTGGGTCCAGGACCTGCAATCGTTTTTCTGGGACGAGCGAGAGATCAACAGCCAGCTGGAGCGGGCGATGCTGCGGGCCAGCGAGCAGGTGTGGGCATACCACGCCCGCCAGCACGTGAGCCTGCGTGAGGCGGCCTACCTGATCGCCGTCGGCCGGGTCGCCCGGGCCGTCCGGGCCCGCGGAATTTATCCCTAGTTGGCGAGTCGCAGGTAGGGGACTCGCTGCCGGCGCGACTCGGCCCGCGCCGGTTGAAACTCAAAGCGGTAACCAGCGCCGATCACCGCGTGCAGATAGCGGGCGCCTTCCTTACGCGGCTGAATCTTGCGGCGGAGCCGGTAGAGATGGGCGTCGAGCGAATGCACCCGGTAGGGATCACGGTTGCGCCAGACCTCGGCGATCAGCTGCGGTCGCGGCACCACCGTGCCCGCCTGCCTGGCCAGGGCGACCAGGATCCTGAACTCGGTCGGGGTCAGGGCCACCGGCCGGCCCTCGCGGCGGACCTCGTGGCGGCCGGTGTCGATGGTGAGGCCGGGGAAGTGGAGGCGCTCGACGCCGCCCGCCTCCCTGGTGAGCCGGGCCCGGCGCAGCCGGGCGTTGATCCGGGCGACCAGCTCGCGCACCTCGAAGGGCTTGCGCAGGTAGTCGTCGGCACCGACCTCCAGTCCCACCACCACGTCCTCGGGGTCGTGGAGGCAGCTGATCATCAGGACGGTCACCTTGACCCCGGCAGAGCGGAGCCGGCGGCAGACCTCGACCCCGTTCATGTCTGGCAGGATCAGGTCGAGGAGGACGAGGTCGGGCTCGGCCTCTAGCACCAGCCGCAGCCCTGCCGCGCCGGTGGTGGCGCTGACCACGTCGTAGCCGTTCTCGGCGGCGATCAGCTCGACCAGCCGAAGCATGGCGGGGTCGTCGTCGATCACCAGAATCTTCGATGCCGCCAGTCCCAAGGGAACTCCGGCCATGCCCCAGCCCCCGCCGTCGGTGTCGATCGTTGCGAACTGGCTCACCCAGCGATTGTGTCCCCGACCCCGCAGATCGCCTCATCGTGGTCTGGGCACGGCTGGGTAACAAGCTGCGCGGCCGGTGTGACGGCGCCGGGGGCCGAGTTGACTTGGGTTAGGATGGGGACGGGCTGACTAGGAGCGGTCGATGAGCAATCCTTTAAACAAGCGTCCGACGCGACCTTCTGGCTGGATCAACCGGGGCGGACTGGGACCGGTCCTAGCCGGCCTTGGAGTGGTTCTGATCGCCGCCGGGTTGGCGGTCTTCGTCCCTCCCCTGGTGGGAGTCCTCCAGCGCTCCTCGGCCGACACCAAGGCCCTCCAGGAGTGGAAGGCTCCCGGCTCCGCCCTGAGCTCTCGACTGCCCAAGGTCAAGACGGTCCAGCAGCCGGGGTCGAGCCCGGGTGCGACCGAGCCCGCCTGCGGCAGCGGCGCCGCCGCCTCCTCAT
>DATDII010000133.1:0-19618 GCA_036521135.1 Candidatus Dormiibacterota bacterium
CTCGTCGTGGGGCTCGACGTAAAGAAGCTTGGCCATGACTAACGGGCTCCCCCCGGGGGAGCAGCAACGGGCGCGGTCGGAGTGACGTTACGACGCATTCGGCCCTCGGATCGCCTGGACCGCCTTGCGCAGCAGCCCCTCCAGCCCGGGGCCGGCCTCTGCTGTCTCCTCGATCTGGCCACACGCCTGGTAGGCCAGGCCCATCGGGACCACGTCGGCGGGCGAGGTCAGCAGGCCGGTCGTGTCGTGGACGGCGGTCAGCTCCTCGGGGCCGAGTTGGCGAAACGTGGGCGGCTGGGCGAAGGGCAGATAGTCGGTCCAGCGGAGCACGCTGAGCTGCTCCCCAACCTCGGGCAGCATCGAGCCGCCCCCGCAGAGTCGCACCGTGGTCGGCAGCGGCTGAGACTTGGCCAGGTCGTGCAGGACCAGGGCCACCCCCTGGGCGAGCACCTCCGCCGACTCGCCCATGGCCCGCCGGACGACCGCCTCCTCCTGGCCCCCAAGGAGGCCCGCCGAGTGGCGCAGCTTCAGGCTCTCCGCGAGCAGCAGGGAGAGGTCCATGTCGTGGGCCAGCTTGCGGGTGAAGGCCCGGCCCCCGAGCTCGAACATCCGAGTTGACTCCAGGGCGCCGTTGCGGACCAGGCTCACGGTGGTGACCCGGGCACCGATGTCGATGAAGATCGCCCCCGAGTCGAGCACCTCCGGGGTCGAGGCGAGGCGAGCTAGCGCGTAGGACTCGGCCACCGTCTCCAGCAGCTCCAGGTCGAGCGCCTGGGCGATCTCGTCCACCCCGGCGTACTGGCCCTCGCTGGCGAAGGTGTTGAAGACGGTCAGCTCGATCTTCTGGCCCTGGTAGCGCAGCGGGTCGAGCACCGGCTGGCCGTCCACCTTGGCGCCGGTGATCGACGAGTGGACGAGCCGGAGCGTCCCGTCGCTCTCGCCGGCCGCCTCCTCGTCGAGTCGGGCCTGGGCCTCACGCAGGGCGCGGCGCTGGATCCCCTCGACCTGGTCATCCAGCTCCCGCCGGGAGATCCGCATCTGGGGCCGTCCCCGGATCCGGGACCCGGAGTTGCTCACCGCCCGGATCCGGGGGCCGCCGATCCCGACCACGACCCGGGTCGGGATCACCTCGGCCATGTCCTCCGCCGCCTCGAGCGCGGCATGGCAGCCCTCCAGCACCGACTCGAGGTCGATCGGCTGGGCCGGATCGAGCTGGCCCGGCCCCTGCTCGGAGCGGCCGACGCCAAGCACGATCGCCTCGCCCGCCTCCTTCTTCAGCACCAGGGCCTTGATCACCTGGGCCCCGACGTCGAGGGCGGTGACGTGCGTCTTCGGCTGCCGGCGCGCCGAGGGCCCCTGCGGCATCACGCTTCCTCCAGACTGGATCCCAGGATGGTACGCACCGTCGCCAGCGCGGCGGCGTGGCCGGCAAGCGTGAGCCCGCCCCGGCCAAGCTGTTCATTGCCCCCGCCGCCGCCGAACGGTTGGCAGGCGGCCCGGGCAATCTGACCGGCACTGAGCCCGCGCGCTCCGAGCTCGGGGGACAGTTTTAGCACGAATTGAGTTCCGGCCAGGATGACGGCGCCGCCGGTGCCGGTTTCCTCCAGGAGCTGATCGGCCCGCCGGAGCAGCTCGCCCCCAGGGAGGGTCTCCGCCAGATCGAGATAGGAGAAGGTGATGCCCCCGATCGTCTCCCGGACAGGCCGGCCAGCATCGCCGGCTCCCTGGCGCCGGGCCTGGGCCAGGTCACGCTCCAGCTCGCGCACCCGGGCCTGGAGCCCCTTGACCCGGGCCCCAACCTCGCCCAGGGGCGCCCGCAGCTGGCGGGCGACGTCGGCCGTCCGGCCCCGCTGCTCCTCCCACCAGAGCTCGGCCGCCGGGCCTGCGACCAGCTCGATCCGGCGCAGCCCGGAGCCGACGCTGTGCTCGGCGGTGAGCACCGCGGCGCCGATCTCCCCCGAGCGCTCGACGTGGGTGCCGCCGCAGAGCTCGCGGGAGACGTCGCCGAAGCTGACCACCCGGACCTGCTCACCGTAGGTCTCCTCGGGCAGCGCCAGCGCCCCGGAGCGCCGGGCGTCCTCCAGCGAGAGCATCTCCACCCTGCGGACCAGGTCGCTCCGGATCGCCAGGTTCAGCTCACGCTCCACCTGGAGCAGCTCCTCATCGGCGAGGGGACGCGGCCAGCTGAAATCGAAGGTGGCGCGGTCGTTCGAGACCAGCGACCCCCGCTGGACCACCCCCTCACCCAGCTGGCGGCGGAGGGCGGCGTTGAGGAGGTGGGTCGTCGAGTGATGGGCGGCACAGCCGGCGCGATGCTCCCGGTCCACCGCGGCCCGCACGGCGATCCCGTTGCGGAGCTCGCCCTGGTCGATGGCACACCTGTTGACGCGAACACCCCGCTGCGGCGACGTGGTGTCGAGCACCCTGGCCAGGCCCTCGTCCCAGGCGATCTGGCCCCGGTCGCCCAGCTGGCCACCTCCCTCCGCATAGAAAGGGGAGCTGGCGAGGATCACCTCGACCTCCTCCCCCACCCCGGCGGACTCGGCCGCGACGCCCTCCTTGAGCAGCATGACCACCTCGGTCGCCGCATCGAACTGGTCGTATCCGACGAATTCAGTCGCCGGCAGCCCAGCCCGGGAGGAGCCCGGGACGGTGGCGGGCCTGCCCGCCCTGGCCTGCTCCCGCTGGCGCTGGAGCAGGACCTCGACCCCGGCAAGGTCCACGGCGAAGCCCCGGGCGCTGGCCAGGTCCTCGGTCAGCTCCAAGGGGAATCCGAAGGTGTCGTGGAGCCGGAAGGCGTCCGGGCCCCTGATCACCCTCCCCTCCGCCCTGGCCAGGGCTGCCTCGAACTGCTCCTGCCCCCGCACCAGCGTCTCCTGGAACCGTGCCTCCTCCTGCTCGATCACCGCCCGGACCTGGCCCTCCCCGGCCGCCAGCTCGGGGTAGGTCGTGCCGAGGACCCCGACCACCGCCGGGACCGTGGGCGCCAGCCCCCCCTCAACCTCCAGGGTGATGGAGCTGACCAGGGCGCGCCGCAGCAGCCGGCGAAGGACATAGCCCCGGCCCTCGTTGCCGGGGAGGACGCCGTCGGCGATCAGCATGCAGGCCCCCCGGGCGTGATCGGCCAGGCGACGGAGGTGACGAGCGCGCTGCTCGGCGGTCCCCCTCGGGAGGGCGCCCGCCCGCTCGGCAAAGTCCTCCAGGATGGGCGCGAAGAGGTCGGTTTCAAAAATCGAGTCGCACCCCTGGAGCACCATCGCCATCCGCTCCAGGCCCATCCCGGTGTCCACTCCCGGGCGCCCGAGCGGGACCGTCCGCCCGTCAGGTAGCTGCTCGGCGTCCATGAAGACCAGGTTCCAGATCTCGAGGTATCGCTCACCCCGGCCGGGACGCTCGTCGGGCCCGCTGCCGAACCGCTCTCCCAGGTCGTAGTAGATCTCGCTGTCCACACCGCAGGGCCCGGTCGGCCCCGCCTGCCAGAAGTTCTCCTCGAGCCGGGCCACCCGGGAGCTGGGAATGTCGGCCACCCGCTCCCATAGTCCAGCTGAGACCTCGTCACTCGGATGCACGCTGGGATGGAGCCGCTCTTGGTCGAGGCCGAAGGTCCTGGTCAAGAGCTCGAAGGCGTAGCCGATCGCCTCCTCTTTGAAGTAGGCCCCAAAGCTGAAATTGCCCAGCATCTCGAAGAAGGTGTCGTGGCTGAGGTCGCCAACCTCGTCGATGTCGGTCGCCCGAAACGCCTTCTGACAGGAGGTCAGGCGCGCCTTGGGGGGATCTCGCTGGCCCAGGAAGTAGGACTTGAAGGGCACCATCCCCGCGCTCACCAGGAGCAGGCTGGGGTCGTCCTCGGGAATCAGCGGCGCACTCCTGACCAGAAGGTGCTCGCGCTCCTGGAAATAGCCCAAGAATGCAGACCGGATCTGTTGGCTCAGCACCACATCACCAAGCCGCCCCGGTGCCGCGCCGAGTCCCTGGTCTTCGCCCTAGACATCGGGCCAGCCGATTCCTGGTCATCGAGCCTGGATCGGTCGCCCTTGCGGGCTGCGGCGGCACCAGGGCCTTCCTCTCATGGCCATCCATTGTGCCGTCGAACGGGGCCGAGCGCTGGCGCCTGGACTTCCCGGCCCATCTCCGCGCCGGCCCCTTGCCTCAAGCCCCGCGGCCAGCTGGGATCGCTGCTGGCGCATCTCCGCTGTCCGCCACCCGATCGAGGGCCTCCGTGGTCGCTGACGATGCGAGCGTCATCGACGACTCTGCCTGGGCCATGGGCTCATCCGGGGCCGTCGATCCGCCGCCTACTCCGGGAGCTCGCGCTTGAGCTGGGCCAGGGCCGCGCGCTGAAGCCGGCTGACGTGCATCTGGCTGATTCCCAGCCGATGCGCCACCTCGGTCTGGGGCAGCTGCTCGACGAAGCGCAGCACCATGATCTCCCGTTCTCGAGGAGTCAGGTGGCGCATCGCCCCGGCGAGCATGTTCTGAAGCTCGATCCGGCTCAGGTTCTCGTCCTCGGCGCCGAGCCGGTCGCCGAGCTCCCCCTCCCCGTCGCCGGAACCAGAAGGAGACTCCAGCGAGAGCGCCCGCTGAGCCGGGCCCGCCTCCAGTGCCTGGAGCACCTCGTCCGGCTCAAGCTCAAGCCTGGTGGCGATCTCGGGTACGGTCGGGCCCCGGCCCAGCTCCTGGCTCAGCTCCTGCTGGGTGCGCACCACCCGGGCGTAGGTCTCCTGGAGGCGCCGCGGCACCCGCACCGCCCAGCTCTTGTCCCGGAAGTAGCGCTTGATCTCGCCGAGGATGGTCGGCGTGGCGAAGGTGGTGAACTCCAGCCCAAGGGTCGGGTCGAAGCGGTTGATGGCGGCGATCAGGCCCAGGTATCCGACCTGCTCCAGGTCCTCGAGGGGCTCGCCCCGGCCGGCGAAGCGCCTTGCCAGGGAGCGCACCAGGGCCGCGTACTGGGGGACCAGCTGCTCCTGGACCTTGGGGTCGCGGGTCTTCGCGTACTCCGCAAAGAGCCGCCGCTGCAGGTCTCGATCGAAGCGGGGGGGAGTTAACCCCGCCTCGGTCACCGCCAGCGGTACTTGGCCAGACGGACCCGCACGAGCCCGTCGCCCGCCGCCTGGAAGTCGACATCGTCGGCGAAGCAGCTGAGCATCGACACCGCCAGGTCGAGCGCCTCGGCCGTCGCCAGGCTGGGGACGGGTGGGGCCGGCCTGGTCCGAGCTGGCCGCTTGGCGCCGAGGAGGCGGACCTCGACCCGGAGGGCATCCTCTTGGACCAGGAAGTTGATCCGCACCTGGGCATCCGCCATCTCGGCCGCGAGGGCAGCTCGGATCGTGTGCTCACAGGCCTCAGCGATCGCGATGTTGAGCTCGTCCAGAGCCTCGAGCCCGAGGCCGGCCACGCTGGCCATCCCCGCTGCCGCCCGCTTGGCCACCACGATGTACTGGGGATCGGCCGGAATCCTGAGCTCTGTCGCCTCCGCCGTGGTGGTGGCCATCACCTGCATGCTTGCCCCCTTCGGACCCGCCTCAAACCTCGGCAACGGGCCAGGGCCCGCAACCGGCTGTAGCTCCGATCCCTCACTCACCAGGTGGGTGCGGCGCACGCCACCTTCCAAATCCTCCTGCGGAGGCGCATGGGCCGTGGCGATCTTGCCGCTCCCGAGAAATCATCACTTGGGTCGGGCGCATGTGCCGGCGCGGGCCGAGCCCAGGGAACACCGTAGCACGGCTCAGTCGAGAGTTGGCTCCTTGACCGACCCTGGCCTCGGGGCGAGCTTGAGCCCAACCTCGGCCAGCTGCTCGGGCAGCGCCGGTGTTGGTGCTCCGGTGAGCGGATCGGACCCGGTCTGGGTCTTGGGAAAGGCGATGACCTCGCGGATCGACGGCTCACCGAGCCCGAGCATGACCATGCGGTCGATGCCGGCGGCAAAGCCGCCGTGGGGAGGCGCTCCGTAGCGGAAGGCGGAGATCAGGAAGCCGAACTTCTGACGAGCCTCCTCCGGGCTCAGCCCCAGCGCGGCGAAGATCGCCTGCTGCTGCTCCGGCCTGGTGATCCGGAGAGATCCGCTCCCCAGTTCGACTCCGTTGCAGACGATGTCATAGGCGCGCGAGCGAACCCGCAGCGGATCGGCCTCGATCAGAGCCCAGTCGTCGGGGTGAGGCTGGGTGAAAGGATGGTGCATTGGGCTGATCCCCCCGCCTGCCCCCCTCTCAAAGAGGGGGAACTCGGTGATCCAGAGGAAGTCGAAGCGGTCCACGGGGATCCAGTCGAGCCGCCGGGCGGCGTGGAGCCGGACCGCGCCGAGGGCGGTCGCAGCCACGGCCTCCTCGCCCGCCGTGAAGCACACGCAGTCGCCGTCCTCCACCCCCAGTTGCGTCGTCAGCGAGGTCAGCTCCGCCTCGCTCAGGAACTTCGCGATCGCTCCCTCGTACTGTCCCGCTCGGCGCCACAGGTAGGCGAGCCCGGCGGCTCCGTAGGTCCGCGCCACCTGCAACCACTCCCCCTCCAGGTCTCCCCGGGTGAGCTGGCCGCCGCCAGGGACCCGGAGCGCCTTGACCGCCCCCCCGGCCCCGAGCGCGGCGGCGAAGACGCGGAAGTCGCTTCCGCGGAAGATCGACGACACGTCCTCCAGCTCATTGCCAAAACGGGTGTCCGGCTTGTCCGAGCCGAAGCGGGCCATCGCCTCATCAAAGGGCATCCGCGGCCAGGGCACCTGCATCTGGTGGCCGAAGGCCGCCTCCCAGGAGGCCGCGATCATCGTCTCCAGCACCTCGTAGATCTCCTCCTCGTCGACGAAGGACATCTCCAGGTCGAGCTGGGTGAACTCGAACTGGCGATCCGCGCGAAGATCCTCGTCGCGCCAGCAGCGCGCGATCTGGAAGTAGCGGTCGAAGCCAGCGACCATCGCCAGCTGCTTGTAGAGCTGGGGCGACTGGGGCAGCGCCCAGACGTGACCGGGCTGCATCCGGCTCGGCACCATGAAGTCCCGGGCGCCCTCGGGGGTGCTCGGGATCATCGTCGGAGTCTCGATCTCGGTGAAGCCGAGCCGATCGGCCTCGTCGCGGAGGCGCTTGATGAAGCGGTGCCGAGCGCGGAGATTGCGCTGCATCCGGGGCCGGCGCAAGTCGAGATAGCGGTACTGGAGCCGGACTCGCTCGTCGGCCTCCGCCTCATCAGCAGTCCCGATCGGCATCGCGTCCGCTTGGGCCAGCACGTCGCAGGCCGCGACCGCGACCTCGACTTGACCCGTCGGCAGGTTCGGGTTCTCGCTGCCGGCCGGCCGGGGCTGAACCACTCCCTCGACCCGGAGCACCCACTCCAGGCGAGCCCGCTCCGCCACCGCCTGGGCCTCGGGGAAGTGGGTCGGGTTGAAGACCAACTGGACCACCCCGGTGTGATCGCGGAGATCGATGAAGGTGAGACCGCCGTGGTCCCGCCGGTGGTTGACCCAGCCTGCCAAGAGGATCCGCTCGCCCTGGTCCTGAAGGCCTACGCTGCCGCAGAGCCGCCTACCCCTCATCCTGGGCTCCGGGTTGGTCTTGGCCCAGCCAGGTGCGCACCAGGGCGGCGGCGTCCGCTCCGGGGAGGGAGCGTTGGGTCCCGTCCTGAAGCCGGCGCAGGGTGGCCAGCTCGGCCTTGACCTCCTCCTCCCCGAGGATCGCCACGGCTGCGGCGCCGGATCGCTCAGCCACCCGCATCTTGGCCTTCAGGCTCCGCCTGCCCACGTCGCAGATGACGAAGAGGCCGTCCTGGCGCAGAAGCTGGGCCAGGACGATGGCTGCCGAGACCGCGACTGCCTGGGCCGAGCAGACAACCACCTGGGGCGGATCCGGGGGGGCAGGAGACGGCGCCAGCATGACGACGCGCTCCAGGCCGGCGGCAAATCCCACCCCTGGAGCGGGCGGGTACCCCAACAGCTCGGCCAGGCCGTCGTAGCGGCCCCCGCCGAAGAGGGCGTTCTGTGCCCCTTGGAGGTCCTCGTGCCACACCTCAAAGGCGGTCCGAACGTAGTAGTCAAGGCCGCGGACCAGGCGGTCGTTGAGATGGAACGGGATCCGGTAGGCGCCGAGAGCCTGCTGTACCCGCTCGAAGGCGTCACCGCAGTCGGGGCAGAGGAACTCCCGGCTGCTGGGAGCGGTCGCGACCAGCTCCTCGGTAGCGGGGTCCTTGCTGTCCAGGATTCGAAGAGGGTTCCTGGCCAGCCGCTCCCGGTCGAGCTCGGGCAGCTGAGCCAGATGGGGCTCGAAGTGGGCGAGCAGCGCCCTGCGAAAGGCAGGCCGGCACTGGGCGTCCCCGATGCTGTTGAGCTGGAGCGTGATCCCTCCCAACCCGAGCTCGATAAGCCAGTCCCAGGCGACCGCGATCACCTCGGCGTCGAGTTCGGCCTCGCCGTCACCGACCACCTCGACCCCGAACTGGTGGAACTGGCGGTAGCGGCCCTTGCCGGGACGGTCGTAGCGAAACATGGGCCCGGCATAGCTGAGGCGCACCGGGGCCGGCAGCTCCCGCAGCGAGGACTCCCCGAAGGCGCGGAGCACCGGCGCTGTGTTCTCCGGGCGCAGGGTCAGCGACCTTCCCGAGCGGTCGGGAAAGGTGTACATCTCCCGGCGGACGACGTCGCTGGTGTCGCCGACGCCGCGGACGAAGAGTTCGGTCGCCTCGAAGATCGGGGTGGCGATCTCCCGGTAACCAAACCCCCGCGCCACCCGCATCCCGACCCGGACGGCCTCGGTCATCGCCGCCAGGCGGTCGGGGAGCAGGTCTTCGGTTCCGCGCGGCCGCGAGATCGGGGGCATCGAGTTGGCAGTGTAGTTGGCTGGGGCCGGGCCCTTCCCCGGCCTCGGCTCAGCTGACCTCGCGCATCACCTGCTGGACGTCACGCACGCCCTCCAGGCGCTCCAGGAGCCGGCTCAGTTCGGTCAGGCTGGAGATGTCAACCACGGCGCTGATCACCGCCGCCTGGGTGGCATCGACTTCGACCGCCGCCCCGCTCAGGTTGACCTTGCTCTCGGCGATGGCGATGGCGACATCGCGAAGAAGCCCGGTCCGGTCCCGAGCTTCGATCCGGAGCCGGACCGGGTACACCTGGCGGCTGCCCTCATCCCACTCGACGGCGACGATCCGCTGGGGATCGGTGGCGTGGCGGATGTTGACGCAGTCGTCCCGATGCACGCTCACCCCTCGGCCCCGGGTTACGTAGCCCTGGATCGGTTCTCCTGGGACCGGCTTGCAGCAGCGGGCGACATTGGTCATCAGGTCGTTGAGACCGGCCACTCGGACGCCCCCGCTCGGGGCCGCCCGCGACACCACCGGGATGGCGCTGGTCTGGACCGGAGCGCTCACCCCGGACTCCTCCCGGCTCGCCCACTTGAGCACGACGGTCCGGGCCGCCACCTCCCCGTACCCGACCGCCGCGAAGAAGTCGGTCAGGTCGGGAATGCGGAACTCTCTGGCCAGCTCGACCAGGCGCTGCTGAGGCACGGTGTTGAGCTGGATGCCTCTCATCCGGCGGAGCTCCCGGTCGAGCAGCTCCCGGCCCCGGGCGACGTTCTCCTCCCGCCGCTCCCGCTTGAACCATTGGCGGATCTTCTCCCGGGCGCTGCTGGTCTTGGCGAAGTTGAGCCAGTCCCGGCTCGGGCCGTGCCGCTCGGAGCGGGTGGTCAGGATCTCGACGATGTCGCCGTTCTGGAGCAGGTGGTCGAGTGAGACCATCCGGGAGTTGATCTTGGCGCCAAGGCAGCGGTGGCCGACGTCGGTGTGAATCCGGTAGGCGAAGTCGATGGCGGTGGCCCCCGCCGGGAGCGACAGGACATCCCCCTTCGGGGTGAAGACGAAGACCTCGTCCTGGAACACCTCGAGCCGGACGTGCTCGACGAAGCGCTCGGCGTCGAGCACCTCCTTCTGCCACTCGAGCAGGGAGCGGAGCCAGCTGAAGCCCTCGTCGAGGCGCTGGTCGGATCGGGTGCCCTCCTTGTAGTGCCAGTGGGCCGCGATCCCCTCCTCGGCCGTCCGGTGCATCTCCGCGGTGCGAATCTGGATCTCGACCGGCTCGCCGCCAGCGCCGACCACGGTCGTGTGGAGGGACTGGTAGCCGTTGCCTTTGGGCATGGCGATGTAGTCCTTGAATCGTCCCGGGATCGGCTTCCAGAGGGAGTGGACCACGCCGAGCGCCCCATAGCAGCCCTGGATGTCAGCGCAGATCACCCGCAGGGCGACCAGGTCGTAGATCTCTCGGATCGTCTTGCCGCCCTGCTGCATCTTGCGAAAGATGCTGGTCAGGTTCTTGGGCCGACCCACCACCTCGGCCGCGATCCCGGCCTCAGCAAGTTCGAGCGCCAGGCGGTCGCACGCCTGCTCGAGCACCAGAACCCGCTGGCGGCGGCGGAGATGGACCTCCTGGCGCACCCGCTCGTAGTTGTCCCGGTCCAGCACCGAAAAGCAGAGGTCCTCCAGCTCCGCCTTCATCTGCCAAATCCCAAGCCGGTGGGCCAGGGGGGCATAGATGTCGATCGTCTCCTGGGCGATTCGCCGCTGCCGCTCCTCGGGCAGGGCTGCGATGGTTCGCATGTTGTGCATCCGGTCGGCCAGCTTGATCAGAACCACGCGGAGGTCCTCGGCCATGGCGACGAGCATCTTGCGGATGTTTTCCGCCTGCACCTGCGCCTGGCTGTGGAGCTTGATCCGGCCCAGCTTGGTGACCCCGGCAACCAGCTTCTCGACCGTGTCTCCAAACTCGACGCCGATCTGGTCAGACCCGACCAGCGTGTCCTCGACCACGTCGTGGAGCAGGGCGGCTGCCAGGGCATCGCTGTCCAGATGGAGGTCGGCGAGCAGCCCCGCAACCGCCAGTGGGTGGGTTATGTAGGGCTCACCGGAGAGACGAAGCTGCCCCTGGTGGGCACGCTCGGCCACCCGGTACGCCCGCTCCACCATCCCGACCTCGTTCGCGCCCAGGTAGCTGAGGCGATCCCGAAGGTCCTCGAACTGCATTACCAAGTAGGTAATTCTAGTTCGACCGTTCCCGCCGGCCAGTTCCCGGGACCTGGCGGGCTATACTCGCGACGGTGACTCCCGCATCCTCGACCGAGGACAACCGGCTCCACTCCGAGGGCTCACCCAGCGATGGCCCCCAGACTCTAGCCGACCTTCAGACCCCGCTCCGGATGAGCCGGACCGCCTGGCTGATCGCCCTGATGCTCTTCGTCGCGGTCCTGTCCTTCTTTATCGTGATCGTCTGCCTCGGGGTCGACAACTCCTAGGCCCACGGTCGGTCAGTGGGCGAGGACGGCGACTCCGGCGGTTCCGAGGAAGAAGGCGAAGAGGTAGAGCATGGAGAAGCGGAAGAGCTGGCGGGCCCAGCGCATCTTCCCCTTCTCTCGCAACACCAGGATGCTGAGCAAGACGAAGGGCGCCCCCAGAGCCAGGGCAACGGCCAGCTCGGCCCAGCCAAGCCAGATCGCCAGGCTGCAGCTGAACGCGACCAGGGCCAGCGTGTAGCCAACGATGCTGGTCCTGGTCCGCTCCACCCCGACGACGACCGGTCGCATGGGGACCGAGACCGCGGCGTAGTCCCGGCGGACGATCAGCGAGAGCGCCCAGAAGTGGGGTGGCGTCCAGAGGAAGACGACCGCGAACAAGGCCAGCCCGAGCGGTCCGAACCCATGGGTGACGGCAGCCCAGCCCACCAGCGGGGGCACAGCCCCGGCGGCCCCCCCGATGACGATGTTCGACTTGGTCGTCCGCTTGAGCCAGAAGGTGTAGACGAAAACGTAGAAGGCGCCGCCGGCCATTGCCAGCAGGGCGGCTAGGGGATTGACCCAGACCAGGAAGACAACCAGCCCGAGCAGGCTGAGGCCGGCCCCGAAGGCCAAGGCGCCCTGGGGTCGGATCCGCCCTGAGGGCAGGGGACGGTGCTGGGTCCGGCCCATGACGGCGTCGATATCGCGGTCAAACCAGCAGTTGATCGCCGCTGCCCCACCGGAGGCGCAGGCGCCCCCAGCCAGCGCGGCCACCGTCAAGCCCAGGCCTGGCCAGCCACGGGCGGCTATCACCATGGCGAGAAACTCGGTGACCAGGAGCAGGCTCATGACCCCGGGCTTGGTCAGGCTGACGTAGTCCGCCAAAAGCGCGCCCAGAGGACGCCGCGCTACCTGCTCGGCCGGGCTCCAGGCGACACCGCCCAAAGCGGCGCCCGCATGCCCGCTGACCACCGTCTCGGCGACCGACTCAGAGATTAGAGAGCACCTCCTCGGAATCCATGTCCCACCGTCCCCTCGCGGTGCGCTCCATCATCTCAAACCGGGCGCTCGGCCCGGACTCGCGTTTGGGACGAGGGAACCCGGCTTCGCCGCTCAGACCCGACCAGCCACTCGGCTAGAGGAAGTAGCAGACGACCCACGCCGTCACGAAGATGGCGCCCACGAACCAGGCGAACATCTGGTACGAGTAGGCGAGCGCCGAGATCGGGGTGGCCACCTCCTGAACAGCGTCGAGCCCGGGCATCGCGATCGGATGCTGGGCTTCGTAGCTGGCCCGGTTGGCCAGGCTCAAGACCCAGAGACTGAGCGCGGCGATCTCGATGGTCATCACGATCTGCATCGCGAAAAAGCAGCTCGCGTAGGCCCCGCTGTCGATGCCGTAACCGACGTGGGAGAGCTGCCAGATCTGGATGATGACCGCGCCTACCAGGAGCGCGGCCGCGATCCGTCCGGTGTTGGTGAATGCTGCCAGAGTGCTCTGACTGCGCAGATTCCGCAGGCCAGACTGGGCGAACACCACCGCCAGCGCCACCAGGGCCGCCGCCACCGTGCCCAAGATCAGCGTGGGCGGGTGGATGCCCTTGGGCTGCCACATGTGGTCCATGTTGGCCTGCTGCAGGAAGAAGAAGGAGAAGAACAGAGGCAGCACGAAGAAGAAGTCGGCACCGATCAGAAGCCAAGTCCCGACCAGCGGGATCCGGGCGACCTGCTCAGGCGAGTGGGCCCGGCCTCCAGGACGGAGACCGGTGGGTGTCGTGGTGGTGTCGGAGATCATCTGCAAGCCCCTCAGACTGCCGGGAGCGGAGCCGGTACGGGGCCGCCCTCCGGCCACTCAGCGATCGGGCGAGAAGCTCCGTCGCCGTACTCGTACGGCCCCGAGACGATCGTCGGGATCCGCGGGAAGTTGTCGGCCGGGATCGGCGTGGGCAACTGCCACTCCAGCGAGCGGGCCTCCCACGGATTGACTGGGGCGCGCTCCTTTTGGAAGACCCACGAGTAGATCATGTTGACCAACCAGATCAGGTTTGACAGGCCGAAGAGGAATCCGTTGACCGTGATCCAGACATTGATCCCGTGCAGGGCAAACGCATAGTTCGGGCTGCGGCGAACCTGGCCCAGGTACCCGGCCGCGAACATGGGCAAGAAGGTGGTGTTAAAGAAGATGAAAGCGGTCCAGAAGTGGAGCTTGCCCAGTCGCGCGTTCAGCATCTTGCCGGTGAGCTTTGGGAACCAGAAGTAGCTAGCGGCGTAGAGAGCGAAGATCTCGCCCCCGACGATGGTGTAGTGGAAGTGGCCGATCACGAAGAAGCTGTCATGAAGGGTGACGTTCAAGGGCACGTCGGAGAGGAAGACTCCGGTGAGCCCGCCGATCAGGAAGTTGAACATAACCGCCAAGGCGAACAGGAGCGGCAACTTGACCCGGAGATTCGCCTTCCAGAGCGTGCCAAGCATGTTGAGGAAGATCACCCCGGTGGGAATCGAGATCAGTTCGGTCGCGGTCATAAAGAACGGCCGCAGGCCCGGGGCGATCCCGCTGGTGAAGATGTGGTGGTTCCAGACGAACCAGCTCATCAAGGACACCCCGAGCATTCCCGCCACTGCGAGGCGGTAGCCGAACAGTGGCTTTCGAGCGAAGACCGGGAGAATCTCGAGCACCACCCCGAAGGCCGGAAGGATGAAGATATAGACCTCAGGATGGCCGAAGAACCAGAACATCTCCTGGTAAAGCAGGCCGCTGCCGCCGCCAGCCGCCTCGAAGAACGACGAGTGCACAGCCCGGTCGAACCCGACCAGCATCAAGGTGCAGGCGAGCACCGGGGGCGCCAGGGCGGAAAGGAACTCCACCGCCACCATCGACCAAGCGAAGATCGGCATCCGGCTCCAGCTCATGCCCGGGGCCCGCATCACGAAGATCGTGGTCAAGAGGTTGATGCCAGCGATCGCGGCGGCGATGCCGATGAAGGCGAAGCCGACGATCGCCCCGTCCATCCCAGCCCGCGCCTCAACTGACAGCGGCGCATAGAGGAACCAACCGGTGGGGAAGCCTCCCCCGAAGCCGGCGAAAATGGTGCTGTACATGATCAGAGCCCCGAGCGGCACGAGCCAGAAGGCGAACGACTCGAGCCGGGGGAAGGCCATCCGCTTGGCGCCGATCATGATCGGGATGAAGTAGTTGCCAAAGGCGCCGATGATGACCAAGGTGGCGACGAACATCATCAGCAGGCCGTGGAGACCGACCAAGGTTGTGTACTGCCCCGCCGGCCAGGGACCTCCGCCGTTGGGATAGAGGAGCTCGGTGCGGATCATCATCGCCTGGAACCCGGCCAGGAAGAACATCAGGACGACCGCCACCCCGAACTGGATTCCAACCACCTTATGGTCGAGGGAGATCCCGAAGAACTCGGTCCAGCCCTTGACCTCTGCCTCCTTGACGATGCTGGCGCTGGGCCGGCCGCGGAGCCGCATGATCAAGTCGTTGGCGAAGCCCAGGGTGATCAGGAAGCCAGCTGCCCCGACCAAGTAGCCGAGGAGAATGCCAGCGTCGCCGAAGTCGGTCGTCTCCAGCTGCGCCCCGATCCAGTAGGCGACGAGCCCCGAGATGATGCCGACGATGCAGGCGGTGACCAGGTTCTGAGTAAGGAACAGGCGCCGGGGAGAGAACCTGACGGGCGCCCGGCCGCTCGCTATCGCTGTCTGACTCAAATCTGTCTCCCCATGAGCGATGTCCTGCGCTCCTCAGCGCGCCACCGTTCCTCCGTGCGAATGCGCGTCTCTGCGGCCACCTGCTGGATCAGCTCCCGTACTGCAGCGGTTCGGGATAGTAGGTCAGGGCGAACTTCGGCAAGTTCTTCTCTTCTGGGCCATAGACGGCCTTGGCATAGCTGAGCCAGGACGCGAAGGCCGAGGGCGTCAGGGCCTCTCCGGCTTGTGACCCGACGTTGGTCATGTAGCCGTGCCAAAGGCCGCAGAGCTCGCCGCAGCGGACGTCGATGACCGTCGGCTTGGTCACGTAGGTGTAGCCGACGTTGTTGACCCCCTGGTTGGCATCGATCTTGATCCCGAGCTGATACGCCCAGAACGAGTGGGTGACGTCGAGTGAGGTCACATCGAACTGGATCAGGCGCCCAGTCGGGATCCTGAGTTGCTGGGTCTCAAACCCGCCGTACTGGGGGTAGCGGTAGGTGAACTGCCACTGCTGCCCGATCACCTGGACGATGAGAGGGTCCTTCTGGGCCCCCGCCGCCAGCGCCTGGGCCGGAACCACCAGCGCCGGGGCCGTCTGGCCCTCGAGCTCGACCACCCCGAAGCCCGCCGCGAACATGACCAGTACCACGCTCGCACCGATCCAGGCCGCCTGGAGCGGGACGTTGGAGCGAGCGGCTCGGCCCGGCAGTCCCATCTCGGCCGGCCGATCGTGGCGACCGAAGAGGAGGGTGAAGTAGAGGCCGAAGACAACCACCGCCATCCCGGCGTCGCCGGCGATGATCGCGAACACCTGGCTGGTGACCGTCTGGTCGGCCGCGGTGGTGGTGGCATACCCGGGGGGGATGTGCAGCACCAGCGCCACCAGGAGGTCCCAGATCAAGGACAAGGCCGCCACGATGAGGCCAGGGATGACGAAGTGGCGTCGAGTGGTCAAGCTGTCGACTCCTTGTGGGTCAAGTTGCCGGGTCGGCGTTCGGCCGCCCCGGGCGGGGTCAGACGATCTTCAGGTAGCCGTCCATGTAGCCGATGGTCTGCATGGGACCGCCGTTGCCGTAGAGGTAACCGGCCGCGCAGGGAACGAAGCACTGCCACTGGACCGTCTCGGGCGCACCCGTCTTGAACGAGAACGTGATGGTCACGTGGGTGTTGTGAGGATTGGTCAGGTCGGCCGGATAGCTGGCCTGGGTGATGCCCTCCAAGGGCACGTTGAGCCCGAGGTCAGGCACCGAGAACGAATGGGCGGGAAAGTTCGGGTTCATGTACTTGATCGCTTTCCCGTTCTCCTCAACGACCCCTCCCACCGTGCCCCGGACCATGCTGATGAAGGGATTGCGGAGGCCGGTCTGGCTGTCGTACTCCCAGATCGTCACGTGGATCGTGGAGTGGGCCGGAACCTGCCAGACCGTCGAACTGACCCACTTCCCGTCCTGGCGGATCAAGTACGCGACCCAGTCGGGGTGGGTTCCGTAGTCGATCGAACCGGTGGTCGCTAGGAAGAGGTGGGTCGAGACCTGGCCCGACGAGTTGGTCGAGGTCGGAGCCGTGATCGACTGGGGGTTGTAGGAGAGCCAGAACACGACATACACCCCGAGAGCGACAGCGCCGACCAGAAGGCTGGAAACGACTATCAGCAACTTCCTTCCGGTGCTCATCGAGACGCTCTCCCTCCTAACTCCCTTCCACCGAATCCCCGCCGATCGCCAGGGGCCTGCTCGGCTCTCGAGGACGCTGCACAGGCTACGCCGCCGGGGGCGCTGTGTCAACCAAGTGGACTTGCCCGTTTTCGAAGTAGAGGGGCTGCAACAGAGTCAGTCGACGGCAATCGATCGCCGGGCAGGGTCGCGCCCGCGCGCTGTCCTCTTAGGAGGTGAGAGAGCCTTGACATCCGCTCGGGCTGGTCCTAGGCTCGGTGGTACAAGGCGAATCGACCCGAAAATTTTCGCCTTTCGGGCCTGAGCAGTTGACAAGGGTGCCCGCGCCCGGTTTCACTGGTAGCCGCAACAGCTTCTCCAGGAGGGCGGTATGGCTGCGTTTGGAGCGGTCCCCGGGCTGACCATCTTCACCCTGGCAGCGGTCATCATCCTCGGTGGAACCTATCTCGGAGCCGCCTACTACGTGAGCTTCGCTGGAGCTGGCCAGAGCGTCTGGAAGAGGGCCATCGTCCCGGTCTGCTTGATGTTCGTCCTCACAACTGTCCTGGCGCTCCTTTCGGCCATCGCCGAAAATCAGTTCGTCAACCGCGTCACGGGCGGCTAGAGCCCAGCTCTCAACGCTGCGGCGCTGGCATCGTCTGATCTGGGTGCCCGGTCGGGTGACCGAGTTGGCTGCGACCTAGCGAAGGTAGGCCGACGGTCCCCTAGCCCGCCGTCGCCATGAGCGCGACGTACGGGATTCAGCCAGGGACCCTCTCCCAGTTCGAGGGCTCAGCCCCACCGCGGAGGCCCGGAGATCGGACCGCGCGCCTGGTGTGCCCCGCGTCCACCGGTCTCCTTCGCAATTCAATCCGGCACCCTGGCCCGGCATGAGCTAGGTTGGGGTCAGCGCCGAAGATCGCCCCAAGGAGGGCGCAAGATGCGAGAAACCGGAGCGGAGTGCGACTTTCCCGGTCGCTACCAGGGCGACGACGACTGCTTGGTCGAGATCCGGGCGCGGGTCGGGGACACCCTTCCGCCCTGCCCTGGGTGCGGCCAGCGGGTGAGCTGGATGATGATGGAGTTGATCTCGGAGAGTGAGCCAGAGCGCGAGGAAGCCTAACTCGCCTGACGCGACCACCAGACGCCTCGGCCACTTGCCAGTGAGCATCCCGCTGGCCGGCTCGGCGTCCCGGCTAGGTGCCCCACCGGAGGAGGCAGGCTCCGACCCCACCATCTGTCGTCCTCAGTCCGCTCGGTCGGAGCGGGGTCAAGAAGCGTCGTGTCGATTGGCCAGATTCGGACCTCGGCCTGGCCCCCAAAACGTTCGGTGAGCCGGGGCCCTCACGCACCCGGTCGCCTCACCTCCGACCGGGCCAAGCCGAACGGAGGTGACCGAGCCGACGATGATACCGATAAGAACGACTGCGGCCGGCACGCTGCCGGCCCGTAGCGGAGTCGCTCCAAGGGGACCCTTTTAGAATCGAGCCCCTGTGAGCAGCCGTCTCCGACCGAGGCGATACCAGACCCTGCTGACTGCCGCCGCTGCGATCGTGGCCGTCCTGGCCATGCTGGCTTACCTGGCATTCGTCGTGCACTTCGGAGTCAACGTCCCCTTCAAAGACGAGTGGAGCTCGGTTTCGCTCTATCGAAGCTTCGCCGAGGGCCGGCTCAGCCTGAGCGGTCTCTGGGCCCAGCACAACGAGAACCGTCTCCTCTTCCCCAACCTGCTGATGCTGGCCTTCGACCGTCTGAGTCACTTCAACACGCACACCGAGATGTACGGCAGTGCCGCCCTGCTCCTGCTCGCCCTGGTGGTCACCGGGTATCTCTTCGCCCGGACCGCGGGCTGTCGCATGGTCTGGTTCCTGCCCGCCGCGCTGATCGTGCTCGGCTGGCTCCAGTACGCGGTTGCCCTCCAAGGCTACGCGATCGCGCTCTACCTCCTCCTCGCCTGCCTGCCTTTGAGCTTGCTGGCCCTGGACGGCTCCCGAGGGCGCCGGTGGCTCTTCGTCGTGGCCGTGGCGTTGGCGGTGATCGCCTCGTACTCCTCCGCACAGGGGTTGGCGGTGTGGCTAGCGGGTCTGGTCATGCTGGTGGTCGGAGGTCAGAGGCCGAGTCGCTGCTGGGTGTGGCTGGCCTGTGGCTGCGCCACCGTTCTGATCTATCTGGTCGACTTTCAAGCGAGCGCAGCTGGCGGTGGCGTGGGCTGGGCGGCGCGTCACGGACTGAGCTCGCTCCACTTCCTGAGCCTGCTCCTAGGCGGAATCCTGCCAGCCTCCCATGAGTTCAAAATTGGCGTCGCGGTTCAGACCGGAGTCGGTGCCATCCTCCTGCTGCTCGCGGTCGCAGCGGTGGTGCTCGGGATCTGGCGCCGAGCCGCACGCCCCCAGCTCGCCCTGCCACTGGCGCTGATCAGCTTCACGCTCGTCATCGACCTCATGATCACTGCGGGCCGGGCCCACGAGGCGGCCCAGGCGGGTGCCGCCAGCAGCCGCTACCTGATGTTCAACCTGTGGTTGTTTGCCGGGATCTGGCTTGCCTATGCCACCTGGTTGGTGCAGTCTCGAGGCTTCGTGATCCGAGCCCTGACGGTAGGGCTCGTTGCCCTCTGTTTGGTCCAGATCGGCCTCTCCTATCACGCCGGGCTGGTGGAGGGGCGAAGCACCCATCGCCTGCGCGAGGAGGCGGCCCACTTGCTGATCGACTACCGCACCGCGCCGGCGCCAGAGGTGGTCCGCTTGGTCGACCCCGACTATGCCAGCTTCCGGAGCCTAGCTCCCTTTTTGGCGAGCCACCGGCTCACCGTCTTCACCGGCGGCGGCTCATGAGAGCGCTGGGACCCCAGTGAGGGCGGCCGGCTGGCGGCCCTAGAGCGCGATCAAGACCAGCCTCAGCGCCCTGTGCCCTCCCGATCTAAGGCGATACGGTCCGAACGAACCGTTCAGTGCGTCCGGGTAGGTTGAATTGGCGGCCTGAACGTCGTACGTACCGGGAAGCAAGGCGATCTCGAACCTGCCCGCACGG
>DATDII010000134.1:0-12179 GCA_036521135.1 Candidatus Dormiibacterota bacterium
GAAGATTGTCGCCCCCAGGTCTTCGGCCGCTGCCTGGTAGTACGAGAGCGGTCGAGAGTGAAGCTGCTTGCGACCCACGGTGTTCATGTGAAGTTGGTAGAAAGCGGCCACCGCGTCCGGTCCTTGCTCCGCCGCCACTACCGTGCCTTCCCGATCGGCGACCCTGATGCAGTACTTGGTCGCGGACGGAATCCGGTTGTAAAGGGCATCGACGCCGCCACCTAGGTCAACCAGCCATGTCTGCCGGTGCTGGATGTCGAAACGGGCCGGTCGGAGCCGGCACCGCTCCCGCAGGACCTTGGCCTCCGGAGAGTCGACCGGCCATTCGGGATCGCACTTGAGCTGGAAGGCTCGGTTCCGCCTTAGGCGGCTGGCCGCCTCCTCCAGTAGGCGTTGCGCTGCCTCGACGTCGGCCAGGGACTTCAGAACAGGGCCTTGAGGAGCGTAGGCCCACCCCAGGCCGCCCGGCCCGAGGGACTGCTGGAGCACTTGGATCACGCCGATCCACGCCTCGCCCGGCTCTCGGATGGCCGCCAAGCGGAGCACCCTCCAGCCGTAGCGCCGACGCAGTTCGCCCCACCCCCAGGATTGCAAGAGGTTTCCGGTCTCTTGGGCGCTGACGAAGGCATCCCACTGCGAACTCTCTCCTTCGTTAACTTCGCGCACCCGGACCATCGTTGCCGGCTGAGCCTTCAACCTCCTGGGAGCGGGACAAACGCCATGGTTTCATTATCGGTCCCTGACTTCGCCGGCGAGGCTCATCTGAGTTCGAGCGTATGATCGAGTGGCCATGAGTCGAGGGCCGATCGTGGGCGCGGTTCTAGGAATCGCGAGCGGCTCCCTCGGGGATCCGCTCAGATTGCTGCTGGGAACGGCGGCCCCGTCCGCTAGCGTCCATCCTGCCGGGTTGCTCGGGTTCGTGGCAAACCCCACCGTCGCCTTTGTGCTCCTGCTGGTGGCCATGGTCGCGGTGGGCCTCGAAGTCGTCCATCCCGGCACCCTGGTGTTTGGTTCTATCGGACTTTTGGCCGGAGTCCTGGCGATCGTCGGACTGGCCAACCAGCCGGTTGACTGGCTCGGTCTGGTGTTGGTTGGAGCTGCGGCCGCCCTACTAGTGGCGGACACCTCGCTTCACTCTCACGGGCTGATCAGCATTGCGGGCGTCGCGGCCGCCATCGGCGGTGGCCTCCTCCTCTATCGGACCGGACCAGGCGAGGCGGGGGTGAATCTGATCGCCGTGATCGCGGTACCAGTCGTTCTCGGCACCATGTGGGTCAGCCTGAGCTGGCGGGCCCTCGCCGTTCGACACCTACCGTTTGGCAGCAGCACTCATGAGCTCCTCGGCCTCACCGCCGTCGTCCAAAAACGGGCCGACCCCGCAGGGATAGCTGCCGTTGAAGGCGAGCTCTGGAGGGTCGTCTCCCGAAGCGGAGGCACGCTTGAGGCTGGCGCCCAAGTCGAGGTCGTCGCCGAGGATGGGCTTACCCTGATAGTCGAACCGCTGCCTGGCCCTACGACCACCAGCGAGAAACTGACCGCATCCGGTGTCGGCGCCAGCGCCGCCATCGAGTAGGAGGGCGAGGCAATGGCCGCAGGCTTGGTGGTGCTGGTGATCGTGGTGATCCTGCTCCTGATCACATTCGCGACCGGTTTCAGGGTCATTAATGAGTACGAGCGAGGCGTCGTCTTCCGCCTTGGTCGGCTGATCGATGTCAAGGGGCCGGGGCCTCGCCTGATCATCCCGTTCGGAATCGACCGCTTGCTCAAGATCGATCTGCGGATCAATGTCCATCAAGTACCCCCGCAAGACATCATCACCAAGGACAACGTGACCGTCCGCGTCACGGCTGTCGTGTTCTTCCGGGTTGTCGACGCACGGGATGCCTACGTCAAGGTCAATGACTACCGCGGCAGTATCTCGACGGCCGCCCAGACCACCCTGCGCTCGATCCTGGGCCAGTCCTCATTGGATGAGCTCTTGAGCCAGCGCGACAAGGTCAACGCGGAACTGCAGACGGTGATCGACGACCAGACCGAGCCCTGGGGCGTCAAGGTCACAGCTGTGGAAGTAAAAGATGTCGATCTTCCCCAATCCATGCAGCGGGCGATGGCGATGCAGGCCGAGGCCGAGCGGGAGAAGCGGGCCAAGATCATCCGCGCCGAGGGCGAGTTCCTGGCCGCTCAACAACTCACCAATGCGGCCGCGGTCATCGGTCGGGAGCCGGCAACGCTGCAGCTGCGATACCTGCAGACCTTGGCCGAGATCGGCGCCGAGCAGAACACGGTGGTTGTGTTCCCGCTGCCTCTTGACCTGATCCAGCCGTTCTTGGAGATTAGCGCGAAGGCCGGCGACCACAATGGGGCAAGCGGCGCAGCTCTCAAGGCCCTAAAGGATCAGGTGCTACCCGCCGCCAAGACGCGGACCACGAGGACCAAGGCGGACTGACTACCCCGGTCAGGACAACGAGTTGGGGGATACCACCGCACCCAGCAGACGGACTCCCCGGTGCCTGCTCCTGGGCTCCGGGGAGTTCGAGCCCTGGGCCGGGCCGGCCGAGGTTGCGAGCCTGGCCTCGGCGACCGGTGACGGCACGGTGGCGATCCTTGCGACGGCCAGCGCTCCGGAAGGCGAAGCAACCTTCGGCCGCTGGAACGAGATGGGTCTTGCTCACTTCCGGAATCTCGGGGTTCCGGCTCAGGCGCTGCCGGTGCGGGGGCGAGCCGATGCAGAACGCCCAGGCAACGCAGCCGCGGTGGCGGATGCGAGCCTGATCTTCTTCTCGGGAGGAAACCCCGAGTTCCTGGCCCGGACGCTCAAGGAGTCCCTCCTCTGGCAGACAATCCTGGGCGCACTGGAGCGGGGCGCGGTGTTTGGCGGATGTAGCGCGGGTGCCATGGTCGCTGGGACCTCTCGACACTCAGGTCCGGCCCGCGGCCGCTTCCGCTTCAGCGGCGGCCTGGATCTCTGCCCCGGAGACGTGTTTGGCGTGCACTGGGACTCAGCGTTTATGCGGGTCCTGAGACCGGCCCTGATCGGCAGGGTCCCGGCGGGATGCCGCCTGATCGGGATTGCTGAGCGGACTGCAATTCTTGCCGATGGACCGGCGTGGCGTGTTTACGGGCATGGCGTCGTCGAGGTTCGAGATGGTCGCATCAGGAGGTCCTATCACGCGGGAGAGATCATTCCCTCAGGACCCCAGGGGGCGGCCGACCTCAAGCCCGGGGCTGTTTCCCGTGAAACATCTGACGACATTGGGTGACCCGTCCCAGCCCGGGCCCCTGTCCCCCCGGAGGAACCTCATCCAACCCGTTCGAGGCGTTTCACGGGAAACGTCGCCCCCCTCCTATACTGCCTGGGATGTCTCGCCCTCGGGTGATAACTGTCTGCAACCAGAAGGGCGGGGTCGGCAAGACCACCACTGCCGTGAGTCTCGGCGCGGCGCTGGCGGAAAAGGCCCTGCGCGTCCTCTTGGTGGACTGCGACCCCCAGGGAAACGCGACTTCGGGGCTGGGGGTTAGGCCCAGCAGCCTGACTAGTTCCATCTATGACGTCGTTGTGCTCGGCCAGCCACTGCTCGAGGTCGCCGTCAAGATCGAATCCGTACCGGGCCTCACGCTGGTTCCCTCGAACGTGGCCCTGGCTGGTTCGGAACTGGAGCTCGCTGAGTTGCCCCTGCGGGAGTCGCGGCTCCGGCTCGCGCTCGACGGGCTCGAGGATTACGACTACGTTCTGCTCGACACGCCTCCTTCGCTCGGTCTGTTGACCGTCAACTGTCTCGTAGCCGCCGATGCTTTGCTGATACCGCTCCAGTGCGAGTACTACGCCCTTGAGGGACTCTCACTCCTGACCCAGACCCAGACACTCGTCCGGCAGTCCCTAAATCCCGCTCTCACCCTGGCCGGCATCGTCCTCACCCTGTTCGACCCGCGCACCATTCTGAGTTCGCAGGTCGTCAGCGAAGTTCGCCGTCAGTTTGGCGATCAGGCATTCAGCACGGTCATTCCTCGGTCGGTGCGCCTGAGCGAGGCACCCAGCCACGGGCTGCCAATAACGCTGTACGAGCCTGCAGGACGTGCCGCGGCCGCCTACCGAGCTCTTGCCGAGGAGCTGCTGGCTCGCACGGCTCCGGTGGCGGCGTGACCAAGCGAAGAGGGCTCGGCAGGGGCTTGGAGCAGCTGATCCCGACCGGCGCCAGCGACTTCAACCCCATCGTCGGGGGCCAGGGGACTCGCGATGTCCCGCTCGCGCTGATTGATCCCAACCCAGAGCAGCCTCGCACCACCTTCGATGAGGCGTCGCTCAGGGCCCTGGCCGATTCCATCCAAACCTATGGGGTGCTGCAGCCGCTGGTCGTAGAGGCGAACGGCCCCAGATTCCGACTGGTCGCCGGCGAGCGCCGACTACGAGCCGCGCAGCTGGCCGGGCTGGGGAGAGTACCAGCGCTGGTCCGGCCGGTCGGGCCAGATCGGGAGAAGTTGGAGGTCGCCTTGGTTGAGAACCTCCAGCGCAGCGACATCTCGGCGCTGGACGAGGCCCGCGCGTTCGCGCGGCTCTGCGACGTCTTCGGGCTGACTCAGGAGCAGGTCTCCCAGCGGGTCGGCAAGAGCCGATCGGCCGTCGCCAACACCATGCGCTTGCTCCAGGCCGCGCCAGCCGTACAGCTCGCAATCCAGGGCGGCGAGATCGCGCCCGCCCACGGGCGAGCTCTTCTGTCCCTTCAGGATCCCGAGGCACAGGAGAGGCTGCTCACCAAGGTCGTCTCACAGAGCCTGTCGGTGCGAGAGACCGAGCGACTGGTTGCCCAGCAGACGAGCGACCGCCGGACCGAGCCGACGGCTACCGAGCGAGTCGCGCCCAGTCCGGCCTTCGGCGCGATCGAGGATGCGTTGACGCAGCGCTTGAGTACCCGGGTGAGGCTCTTTCCGAGGTCGAAGGGCCGCGGCCGCATCGTGATCGAATACTTCTCCGATGAGGAGCTCAACGGGTTGCTGGATCGTTTCGGCATCTCGATCTAGCTAGGGAGCCCTTTTCGGCCTCCCTATACTGCCCGGGTGCCCCCGGATTCCCCAATCGTCTCCGACCCGCGCCCTGGTCGGATCGACAACCTGGCACCGGCGCGCAAACGATCTCTGGCGTGGGACGTGATCGAGATCCTGGCCCTGGCGGTGCTCATCTACCTGCTTATCGCATTTGCGATCCAGCCAGTGCATGTAGAGGGGACGAGCATGTACCCGGGCCTGCAGAACAACAACCTGTTGATAGCCGAGAAGGTGTCGTTGTTCTTCGACGGGCCTGAACGGGGCGACATCGTCATCATCAAGCCACCCATCCCCTCGTCCGACGACTTCATCAAGCGGGTGATTGGCCTGCCTGGGGAGTGGGTCCGAATCGCGCCCAACAAGTCTCACGTGGGTCACGTGTACATCAGCGCGACTCGGCCAACTTCCGGGACTGGTGGAACGCAGCTCCGAGAGCCCTACATCAATGGAACTTGGCAGGACGAAGTCGAATGCTGCACCGTCAAGGGGACCTTCTCGCCGCTCCTACCGGTGACCGGAAAGTGGGTGCAGATTCCCAAGAATCACTACTTTGTGATGGGCGACAATCGCAACTTTTCCGAGGACTCCAGGACTTTCGGCTGGGAACCTCGGGCCGGCATCAAGGCCATCGCAATCGCGCGTTTCTGGCCGCTCACCGAACTCGGACTGGTTCCCGGTGCACGACCGACCCTCAGCCTTCTCCTGGCGGCAGGCACCCTGCTGCCGATCCGCTTCCGTCGGCCGCGCCGCCGTTAGGGATAGATCCAGCGCCTCCCGTCACGTTCCCAGCTGACCAGCTCTTTCGGTCGGAAGAACAGGGCGATCTCCTCCACCGCACGAGCGGGGCTGTCGGATCCGTGGATCACGTTCTGGCCAATGTCGACGCCGAAGTCACCGCGAATGGTGCCCGGGGAGGCGGTGGCTGGATTGGTCGGGCCCATCATCGAGCGGACCATGCTGACCGCGTTTGGCGCCTCCCAAACCATTGCGACCACCGCCGAGGACGTTATGAACTCGATCACGGCATCGAAGAACGGCCGCCCTCGATGTTCGGCGTAGTGCTCCTGGGCCAACTCGTCGGAGATCGCGAGCAGCTTGAGCGCGATCAGATGGAGTCCCCGGCGCTCGAACCTTCCAATCAGCTCTCCGACCAGCCCGCGCTGAATGCCGTCGGGCTTGATCAGCACAAGCGTCCTCTCCATGGTCACTCCCTCCCCGAGCATGCCCTGCCCTGTCGACGGCCAGCAGCAGCCATCATCTTGCAATACCGCGTGAGATGGCGGCCAGGCCCGCCTCCGCGGTGGGACCAGGGCCGACGGCAGCCAGCCGCCACCCCTGGTCGAGGAAGAGCGCTGCTGCCAGCTCTTGGACCTCCTGGGCCGTGACCGCACGCACGGCGCCGATCACCTCCGCGGGAGCCATCACTGAGCCGATCAGTGCGGCTTGATGTCCTAGGAACTCGGCCATTGCGCTCGTTGACTCCAACTGGAGGCGCAGTCGGCCCTCGATCTGTGTCTTGGTCCGCGTCAGCTCTTCATCGGTGAGCCGCTCTCGCACCAGCCGGCCTACTTCGCTGAGAGCTCCCAGAACGGCCGTCTCGACCTGCTCGGGCTGGGTCGCGATATAGACGCCAAAGGCGCCTGCGTCGCGGTGCCGGGATGCGAAGGAGTGGACGTCGTAGGCAAGCGCCTGTCGTTCCCGCAGCTCCAGGAAGAGCCGGCTGCTCATGCCCTCGCCCAAAACGGTGTTGAGCACGTCCAGCGCCCAGCGATCTGGGGCCAGGTAGGAGGAGCAGCGCACCCCCAACAGGACGTGAACCTGTTCACCGCGGCGCTTGCGTACTTTGACGGTTGGCTCACGGCCGAGGGGTGCCGGAGCGCCGCCATCGCTGTGACGGCCGGCGCGCAGACCGGAGCCCGGGGGCTGTTCGTCAAAGCACCGCTCCACCAGGCGCTGGGCGCGCACTGGGTCGAAGCCTCCAGAGAGCACCACCACGACTCGATCTGGCACGTAGTAGGCGGCGCGGTGTTTAGCGAGCTCCACTGCCCCGATCCGACCCAGCGATGCCGCCGTTCCCGCAGGATCGCGGCCGAGCGGGTGCTCGGCCCAGAGGAGATCGTCATAGATCATCTGGACCAGATCCCCGGGCTGGTCGAGGTACATGTGGAGCTCTTCCAGCACCACGTTTCGCTCGCGGTCCACCTCGTCTGGAACGATGCGGGGCGCGAAGGCGAGGTCGAAGAGCAACCGCAGGGCCAACTCGAGATGGCTGCCGGGCACCTTGGCCCAGAACGTGGTCAGCTCCTTATCGGTGCTTGCGTTGAGAACCCCTCCAATGCCCTCGATGGACTGCGACACGTCGCGGCTGGTCGGGAAGTTCTCCGTCCCCTTGAAAACGATGTGCTCTAGGAAATGAGAGACGCCGGCGAGCCGCTTAATCTCCCAGCGGGAGCCGACTCGAACCAACATCGATGCCGCAACCGACTCGCGTCCCGCCATCGGGGCGAGCACAAGCTGGGCGCCGTTGGCCAGCTGGACCAGCTCCCAGCGCGGCTCCTGGCTTCCTGCCGGTCCTCGCCTCGCCCTCGTCCCCGCCGCCGTCACTTGCTCACCTCGGCCCGCTCCTGCACCCGGCCCAAAGTCAAGGCATAGGTGAGGTCCAGGGTCGCGGCGTTGCCGGCGATCCGGATCTCGTTGTCGACGTTGCCCTGGCGCCAATTGAGAACGAAAGACTGAAACTGGGTCTGGTCCAAGGCCTTGGTCTCCGTGAAAGCCTCCGCGCCCTGCCCCAAGGTGCCGGTCGATACGGGTGTCCAGCCCTCGGCAAGGAGCTGGTGGTCCTCCAGCCCGAGGCCGCCCTGGGCACCCGTCGCTGTGGAGTAAGTCACCGCCGAGCTCTCGATGACGACGGGGCCAACGACGGCTTGCGGGCTGACCTCCCGGTCAAAGGTGGCCAAATACCCGGATCGCCGGCCCTCGCGCTGGTAGCGACGGAGGAGCGCGTTATCGCCGGCCGCCGCCGTCTTGTTGCTAATGACACCATTGTTTTTTGATCCCTTCTCAGTGACGAATCCAGGATATGGCAATTGCGACAACCTGAGCACGAGCGTCTTCGGCGCCCGCTGGATCAGCATCGCGGAACTGCCGCAGCTTGCCAGCATCAGCCCGAGGGCCGCGCCGGCGAGGACCCCGACCAGAGCGCGGCCGGAGCCTCGGGTCAGGGCCGAGTCTCTCCGGCCGGGCGAATTGTCACCCTCCGCTCGGCATCGTTCCCGGAGCTCTCGGTGGAGACGCTCGGATCGTCGGCGAGAGCGAGATGGACTGCACGGCGCTCGTATGGCTGCATCGGCTCGAGCGTGACCTCGTGGCCGCTTCTGGCAACCCCGGACGCCATCCGGCGTGCCATTTGGGCAACGGCGTGCTCTCGGCGCTGCCGGTAGCCGGCCACGTCGACGATCAGCCGAGGCGAGCGGGGCGCTCCGCCGCTCTCGCCAAGCATCAAGTTGAGCACGGTCTGCAACGCCCGGAGCGACTCTCCACGCCAGCCGATCAACACGCCTAGGTCCGCCCCTTCAACGCCTAGGAGGAGCGGGGCCGCGTCGAGCTCCTGCTCCGACTGGGCGCTGCCCCGGCCAAGGCGACGGAGCCGGACCTCGGCATCGATGTCCATGAGCCGGAGGAGCGCCTCAAGGTTGCGCCGGCCGCGTGCTCCCTGGTCCGGAACGGCCTCCACCAGCACCCGCGCCCGCGCGGCGGCGATTCTCTCGCCGGGTACCGCGGCGCCGGCTTCGCTGACTACCTCGACCAGCACATCCCCAGGATCGAGGCCCCCTGTCCGGCATGCCGCCGCGACAGCCTCCTCTAAGGTCGCCCCCTCGCCGGCAAACGTTCCGCTGCTCACGCCCATCGCACTCAGCGGCGGGGTCGGCCCCTCTCCCGGGGCCGAGTACGGCGCGCGGGCGGCCTACCGGGCCGGCCCGGTGGCTTCGGCCGCCCGTTCCCGGGCGCAGAGTCGAAGGTCGACGAGGACGGCGTCCCCCCCACGACCGCAGGCGACAGGGCCTGGCCCATGGGCGAGTTCTTTGGCCGCCAGCCAGCTCCGGGAAACCAGGCCGGCACCTTGAGGCCTCCCCAGCCCATCATCGAGAACACCTGCACCACCATGACGCTGCTCTGGGTGATCCAGTAGAGCCCGATGCCCTGGTTGAAGTTAAGGGCGAACACGGCGATCAGCACAGGCATGAGGTAGGTCGTCTGGGCCATGACCTTGTACATCTGCCGTTCCTGGTCGGTCATGTCGGGCCGCTGCTGCTGCATCATCATCTTGGACTGAGCGAAAGTCAGCACGCCCGCCAAGATGGGAACGATGATCAGCGTGGGGTGGCTGAGCAGACCGGCCTTGAGCGCCGACTTGTCGAGGTTCTGGATCCAGAGAAAGCTTGTCTGCCCGTGGAGGTGCTTCGAGAGACTGTTGATCGACCCGAAGAGGGCGTAGATAAAGGGCAGTTGGATCAGCAGCGGGAAACAACCCGAGAGCTGGCTGAGTGGGTTGATCTGGTGGCGCTTGTAGAGGGCCATCGTCTCCGCTTGGAGGCGCGCCTTGTCCTTCTTGTACTTCGCTTGGATCTCGCGCAGCTCGGGCCCCATCCGGCGCTGGTCTGCTTGAATCTTCCACTGCGTCCGGATCTGCCAGCGGAAGAGCGGGAAGAGGAGGCCCCGGATGATCAGAGTCAGCGCGATAACCGCCAAGCCGAAAGCGCCGATCGCATGGGTCGGGCCGAACCCGCGGAAGACGTGGTCGAGGAATTGCAGCACTACCGCGATCGGGGTCAGCAGCACATAGAAGAAGATCGCCTCGATCGGGTTCGTGGGCGCCGGGGCGGCCGGATTCACGAAGGCGAGGAGTTCAGTGCCCATGGGCTAACTCCTCTGGCAAAGGCACGGGGTCATAGCCGCCTGGGTGAAAGGGGTTGCAGCGGACGATGCGTCGGATTCCCATCCACCATCCCCGCCGGAACCCGTACAGCTGGATCGCCTCGTAGGTGTAGTGGGAGCAACTGGGCTCGTAGCGGCAGCCGGAGACAAGGCCGAACAGCGGGCTGAGGGTTGCCTGGTAGAGCGCAATCCCCCACAGCGAGATCTTCTTCATCGCGTGGCCCCTAACCTCGTCAGCGCCCGGGTCATGGAGTCGGCCAGCACGGTCGCGCCGACCTTGCCGGCGGTCGCCCCGGGGAGCAGGACCAGGTCGTACGGCCCGAGGCGGGGAAGCTGGCCCCGAACCAGGGCCTGCACCCGGCGTCTGCTTCGATTCCTGGCCACGGCATTGCCCAGCCGCTTCGGCACCACCACCCCAACCCGGGCATGCCCGAGGGAGTTCGGTCGCAGTTGGACCTGGAGGACTTCGTCTCCGGCAGCCGCCCGCTCCGCCCTGACAGCCCGAAAGTCGGCGGAGCGACGGAGTCGGAACTTTGTCTTCACCGCACCGGCGCGGGCGTCAGGCGAAGGCGCCCCTTGAGGCGGCGCCGCTTGAGGACGCGAACCCCTCCAGGGGTCGACATCCGGGCTCGGAACCCGTGCGTCTTCCTCCGATAGCGCTTCTTGGGCTGAAAGGTTCTCTTGATGGTCGAATTCCTTGGCAGGCTTGGATCTAGGGCGCAACCCGGGCTCTCGCGGTCGGACAGCCGTCGGGGATAACTCTCTGTAGACCGGCGCTGAGGATAGCAGAGAACGATCGAAGGGCCCCCCTCCGGGCCTCGAGCGCTACCGACGCGAGGGGGTTTTCCCCACCCTCCAACCCACGCCGGGACGGCGCCTGGCGGAACCAGGCCGGACCTGGGAAGGACCCGCTTGCCGGACCGGGTCGCGCACGTCGGTGGCGCCCCCGGGAGGCGAACCCGGTCGCGTCCTACTCTCAGCGAGCAGCGGTGCGACGGTGGCTTGCTCAGGGATCATCTTGGGCGCCCTCGTCGAGCGCAGGGGAGGCGGGTGGGATGCTGGGTGAGCGGCTCGGTCGCCACGATAGACCCGTAAAACCTGGGGTTTTTTGACGTGTATCCGGACTGAAGCGGCCGTCGATAGCCGCAGCCCACGTGCTGTTGTCTCGCCCGTCGGCGACCGAACATCTGCACCGCCACCGAGATGGTTACGCACTCGGAGGGCCGCCTTGCGGTCCCTGACGGACGGCGATCCTGGCGCGTGCAAACGGCGCGCCGCGTTGCGCCCGGCTGTGGTCGGTGCTACCATCCGGGAGCGACCGCAGGGGTGGGCCAGACCCGGTCCGAGCTTTTCTCTTCCACAGGGCGAATCTACCCCTCAGGTGGGTTTTTCCACTCCTGTGTAGAAGGTGTGAATTGCGCTTCGTTCAGTGCACCCTAGGAACTCCGGGCTGCGGCTCTAGGTGAGCCTCTCTTCCGAGCAACTCTGGTCCGCCGCCCAGGAAGAGCTTCGATTTCAGGTGAGCCGGCCGGGGTATGAGGCCTGGCTCAAGAATGCCCGCCTCCTGACCTTTGACACCGAAGAGGCCCGGGTGACGATCGGGGTCCCCACTCCCTTGGCGAGAGATTGGATCAGCGACCGGTACTCGGCGGTGATCCGAGAGACCCTCTCCGCCATCCTCAACCGGGACATTGAGGTGGACTTCGCCGTCCAGACCGCGGCAGAGGACAGCACCCCAGTCCACCCGGTCGACTCGAGGAGCCCGGTCGTCCTCACCGACGACCGCTCCGAGGGGATCGCCGAGACGGTTCCGGGCCTGAACCAGCGCTACACCTTCAGCGCCTTCGTCGACGGCAACAACTCCCGCTTCGCCTACGCCGCCTGCCGGGCGGTGGCCAACTCACCGAGCCGGGCCTACAACCCCCTCTTCCTGTACGGCGGGGTGGGCCTTGGCAAGACCCATCTGATGCACGCCGTCGGCCACGCCGTCTGGGAGAGCCATCGCCTGCGGGTCGCCTACGTCACCTCCGAGAGCTTTATGAACCAGATGATCACTTCGATCCAGGAGAACCGGATGGCCCAGTTCCGGGCCCGGTACCGCACCGTCGACGTCCTCCTGGTCGACGACATTCAGTTCCTTGCCGGCAAGGACCGAACTCAGGAGGAGTTCTTCCACACGTTCAATGCGCTCCAGGAGGTCAACC
>DATDII010000135.1:0-8716 GCA_036521135.1 Candidatus Dormiibacterota bacterium
CTCCCGGCGGGAGTCTGCACGGTCACGTCGACGTAGCCCGGGCTGCCCGCGGGTGAGGTTGCCGTGATCGAGTTGGCGCTATTCACGGTGAAGCTGGTGGCCGCGGTCCCGCCGAAGTCCACCACGGTGGCACCGGCCAGATAGCTGCCGGTCAGCACCGTGGCCGTGCCACCCCCGGGCGGACCCTGCGCCGGTGATACCGAGACCACGTCGGGCAGGTTCTGCAGGGTCCAGGCGATGGTAGTGACCGACGGGATCGGAGGGCTCTGCTGAGAGTCGGACTCGAGGTCGTCCCAGGCGGCGTTGGGCCCGAGCGTGCCCGTCTCCACCTCGGTCATCACCCCTGAGAACTGGATCGTGGGCAGGGCGTTCGCGGCTGCCCATTGGTTCAGCCCTTGCCACTCGGTCGCCATGTCGGCAAAGTAGATCTCGGGCTCAGCACAGGCGACGGGAAGCCCCCAGGCGACGTCGTAGATTTGGGCCACCGTCCAGCCGTCGGCCGAACCGTTGCCGGTCCCGCCGAGGACGTCGTCGCCGTAATCGGCCAGGTAGCCGGGCTGGCTCAGGGGGCAGGCGGCCCGCGCCGGTGAGGCCGAGCCATAGCCCTCGACCCATTGCACAGTCGGGCCGCCGGTCGACCACTCGTTCTCGGTTTCGGCGGCTTCCTCCATGTCATCGGCCCCCCACACCGTCACCGGAGCCTTGAGCCCGGCGGTAGCGATGGCAGCCACCAGGTTCTGGTACCAGGACTGCCCCGAGTCGTACATCTGAAGGGGGGTGAGCGCGTAGTTGGGGTCAACCCCGTTGTAGCTGTTGCTGGTGCCGATGGCGACGGTGATGTTGGTCGTGGTCCCGGTGTTCTGCGACTCGTAGCCACTGATCCAGTTGTTCACCAGGGCCCGGATCGACGAGTCGGCGATGCAGGTCGGCTGGAAGAACATCTCCACGCCGTAGATCGAGGTTCCTGGTATGTAGCAAGGCGAGCCAAAGTCGAGGACCACCAGCCCGTTCCCGGGCGCCGTGGCGGTCGACTCCCCCTGCTGGTAGAGGGGGCAGCCGGCGCTGAGCGTGGTGCAGCGGGCGTAGTACGAGTAGTACTCGTAGTAGGAGGGGCTGACCGACGGGGCCACCAGCGCGGCCGAGTTGGCAATCGCGGATCGGGAGCCGCCCCCGAATGAGCTAGGTGCGGTAGCGGGCGGATTGGGGACCGTCCCACCCACCTCGGAGAGCGAGCAGGACGCCTTCCAGTTGGGGGCGACGGTCGCGGCGACCAGGTTGACGGCGCGGTACTCGGCCCGGGTGTTCTTGAGACAGGCGCTGACGGCGTTGACGCCGGTGACCTGGACCGGACCGGAGCCGACTAGGTCGGTGACGTTCTGGCGTTGCCCCTGGACCAGGACGACCACCCCTTCGGTGGGGTCACCGGGGAGGGATCCGACCAGGAGCGCCGAATCCGTGCCGGTCAGCCAGCAGCTGGTGGCATCGAGGACGGCCCCGCTCACGGGGAGGTCGAGACATGCCATCCGTTGAGCTGATCCGGGCGCTTCAGCCGTTCTCGACTGGGTCACCGCGGGGGCTGAGCTAGCTGCGGCCGACCCAGGCGTCTTCGCGGTGACTTGGGTCAAGCCCCCCAGCCCGAGGACCGTGAGCGCTACGCCTACGAGGCAGAGTCTGGGATGGGGTGGCAACGGGTTCCAAGGATATCGGCTGGTACGAGAGCCCCGACCGCCCGGCCGGGGTCGCCCGGAGCTCGAGACGAGGTCCCCACGAGGTTAGCCGGGAACGGGGGAGCTGTGGCGACACTGCGGTGGCGAGACCGTCACGGCTTGGTTCGACGGGCCCGGGGTGCCTGACTCCCTCACGCCCCAAGCGCTACCGCGTCGTCCCAGGTGAACTGGTAGGTGACTGAGCTGGACGGGACCAGGACCCATTCCAAGGCGCAGGCATCGAGATAGCTGACCCCCTGCTCGGGCGCACAGGCGGTGCCGCCGACCCAGGTGTAGCCGGCCGGAGCCGCGGTGGAACCGCTGGCGGTACTGAGCAGGATGTCGTCGCGGTGAGCCCAGCAGCCGGGCCTACCGGCGGAGGGGCAGTCCAGGTTGAAGGAGCCGGGCCCGTCGTTGTACATCCAGTCGAACATCGCCCCGAGCGGCCCGAAGTCCTCGGCCCAGTTGCTGGCGTAGCCGATCGCCCCGGGCACGTTCGAGCCGCTCGGGTCGGTGTTGTTCTCGGCTCCTTCGGTGGCGCTCTGGATCGCCGCGGCGGTCATCCCGGCGATCGGGGGCAGCCCCCGGCTGATCCGCTCCTCGTTGGCGACGATGAAGATCTGCTGCGCCGGGGTGAGGGCCGCCAGCGTGCTCGACCAGGTCAGGGCGGGCAGGCCCTCGTCGGAGCGGGCCCCGTTGATGGCCGAGACCTCGGCGTCAGTGCAGGCGGCTGAGAGGAAGCCGTCGCTATAGCAGGTCGACATGAAGGTGTCGGGCAGGTTGGTTGCCGGGTTGAGGGACATCAGGACGCTTGAGCCGCCCAGCGCTCCCTGGTACACCCCGGCCTGAGAGCTGGCCCAGGCCATCAGGCGGTAGGTGCCGCTCACCCAGCCGGCGGTGCTGTACTGGAGCGAGGATGCGGAGCCCGGGGGTCCGGCCAGGGTCCAGAGGGCTGAGCCTGGCGCCCGGTACCAGTAGGTGTACTCGATCGACGCCCCCGACCCACAGACCGCCTCGGCGGTGGCGTCGACCGGACCGCCGCTGATCCCAGGAGCCGTGGCGCTGATCGCGACCGAGGAGCAGGGCGCGACCGCGGGGGCGTTGACCGGGTCGAGCGGCACGAAGTACCCGAAGACGTCGATGACGGCGTCGGCTTGGCCCTGGCTGTTGTACAGGTAGGCGTCACCGGTGGAACTGAGGGGGGCGATGTCGAGGTTGGCCACGGTCGCCCCGGCCGACCAGTTGAGGTCCGAGGTACCAGAGCCGGTCGCCTCCGGAGCGAGGCGGTAGTAGCTGGCGGTGCTGGCGTCGGTGCTGGTGAGGTTGGCGACCACGGCGCTCGCCTGGGCGCCGATGCCGTCGACGGCGGCGAACTGCTCACCAAGGTCGCTACCTGCGGAGGGCTGGCTCCCGTCGAGCCGGGTGTCCAGGACCCGGGTCGGCGCGATCGGGTAGTAGAGGCTCGCCGCCGCAGAGGGGCTCGGTCCGGTCGTGAAGTAGCCACTCACGTCAATGATCACATCGGCCTGGCCCAGGTCGTTGAAGGCGGTGACCTGTCCCGACGGGCTGAGCGGGACCACCACCCGGTTGGCGACGGTCGACCCGGCGCTCCAGTTCACCGAGGACGTGCCCGGGTTGGTCTCGTCCGCGGGGTAGACGGACAGGTAGCTGTCGGCGTTGGCGTCGGTGACGGTCACGTTCAGCACCGCCGCCGCGACCCCCACGCTGGGCACGCCGCCCTGGCCCGCCACCTGGACCGTCAGCGCGGCGGCCGCCCCCAGGGTCTGGCCCTGGTTCGGGTAGCCACTGCCAGCCCTTGTGTCGGTGATCCGCGCGGGACTCAGGGGCAGGTACTCCCCCGGCCCGGCGCCGGCGCTGGCGGCGAAGTACCCCTGGAGATCGACCACCAGGTCGACCGAGCCGCCGGAGTTGTAGAAGCTGAGAGCACCACCCCCCCCGAGAGGCACGATGACCAGGTTCGCGACCGTCTGGCCCGGATTCCAGTTGAGGTTCGAGGAAGTCGGGATCGACTCTCCGGCCGGGTACACGGTCAGGTAGCTGGGCGCCGTGGTGTCGGTGGCGGTGACGTTGACTGCCACCGCCGTGGCGTCGCCGGGGACAGCGCCAACTCCGGCCAGGCCGAGGTTGATGCTGGAGTTGGGGCCGAGCGTCCCACCGTCGACCCTGGTGTCCAAGAGGCGTGTCGGTGCCACCGGAAAGTAGGCGTCCCCGGTCGAGGTCGCCCCCACGGCGGGCAGGGTCACGAGGCCAAGCGCCAGGGCCGCCACCGAGAGGCACACTCCAGCTGCGAGCTTTCCCCCCGGAAACCGTCCCACGGCTCCAGCCAAGCAGACCTCGTGCCGATCTCGAAGCGACGTAACCAGCCCGCAACCGAACGGAGATCAGGGCGTCAGGCAGGGGTGACGATCTGATCGGTGGGCGGAGTCCCGAGCCACGGCGGGCATCCGGCGTCTGCCCAGCCAGTTCAGGCGCGGGTTGCCACCGCCCCACTAGGGCAGACTTGGGCCATGGCCGACCCCACCCTCACCCTGATGGCCGTCCACGCACACCCGGACGACGAGGCCACCTCAACCGGAGGCGCGCTCCACCGCTACGCCGGTGAGGGGATCCGCACCGTGCTGGTCACTTGCACCGGAGGCGAGTTCGGAGACGGTCCGGGTGGCCTCAAGCCGGACCAGCCGGGCCACGACCCGGAGGCGGTCAGGCGCACCCGGCGGGCGGAACTGGAGGCGTCCTGCCAAGCGCTGGAAGTCGCTCACCTGGAGCTGCTCGGCTACCACGACTCGGGCATGGTCGAGTGGGATCGGACCGGGACCGAGGGGGCTTTCGCCGGCAGCGACCTCGAACAGGAGGTCGGCCGGCTGGCCGCCCTGATCGAGCAGTACCGGCCCCAGGTCCTGATCACGTACGGCGAGGACGGCGGCTACGGCCACCCCGACCATGTCCGAGCCCACCAGGTGGCCCAGGGCGCCTTCCAGACGACTGGGATCCCGGCGAAGCTCTACTACACCGCCTTCCCCAAGTCCCTGGCCCGGCGCGTTCTCTCCGAGATGAAGGCGGCTGGGATCGATCCCTGGGAGATCGGTGAGGAGCTCGACTTCGACCCTGACGACCCTCCCTTCGGCGTTGCCGACGAGCTGATCACGACCGAGCTCGACGTGCTCGCCGATGTCGGCGCCAAGCTGGTCTCGATCCGGGCTCACGCGAGCCAGATGGACAACGCCTTCTTCGCCAACCTACCCGACCAGGTGGCGCCGATGGTCATGGGACGGGAGTACTACATCAGGGCGGCGGACCGGACCGGGGCGCCACTGCCCGAGACCGACCTCTTCGCAGGCATCCGCTAGCCCGTCCTGAGCGCCGGCGGCGACCAGCTCATCGTGCCTGGCGCAGCACCTCAAGGGCTCGGTCGGCATGCAGACCCATCCGGGTCTCGCTCCTGATCACCTCGAGGACACGAGCACCCTGGTCGATCACGAAGGTCCAGCGCTTGACCGGGATCGGCCCGAACCGGCGCTTGACCCCGAACTGGCGGGCCACCTCGCCCCTGACGTCGGCGAGGAGGGGGATGCCGAGCGAGTTGCGCTCCAAGAAGGCCCGCTGGCGGTCGACGGGGTCGGTGCTGATGCCGATGGGTTGCGCGCCCAACTCCGTGAACTCCGGGGCCAGGTCTCGGAAGTGGCATGCCTCGACGGTGCAACCCTTGCTCAGGGCCGCCGGGTAGAAGAAGAGGACGACCGCCCCGCGGCCGAGAAACTCAGAGAGCCGGCGGTTGGCCCCCTGTCCATCTTGGAGTTCAAAGTCAGTGACCAGGTCGCCCTTGTCCATGGCTCAACTCTAGTCGGGGCGCCGACTTGGTGAGATCGGCGCCCGGGCAGGTCGGCCCTCAGCGCGGCTCGGGCTGGGCCAGTCCCGCCAGTTCGCGGGATCGAAAGCACGAGGTCAGGTGGTCCATCACCATCCCCGCCGCCTGCAGGTACGCGTAGCAGATGGTCGGTCCAACGAATCGGAAGCCGCGGCGGACCAGGTCTGCGCTGACCGTCCGGGCCAGGTCGCTGGTGGCGGGAACCTCTTCGGCTGATCGCCAGCGGTTGACCAGAGGACGGCCCCCGACCATCCCCCAGATGTAGTCGTCGAAGCTGCCGGCACCAGCCTGGATCCGGACGAAGGCCTGGGCGTTGCTGACCGCGGACTGGATCTTGAGCCGGTGGCGAATGACCCCCGGATCGGCGAGGATGGCCTCCACCCGCTCCGGCCCGAAGCCGGCCAGCACATTGGGGTCGAAGTCGGCGAACGCGTCCCGGTAGCCGGCGCGGCGCCTGAGTACGGTGAGCCAGCTCAGCCCGGCCTGGGCACCCTCCAGGACCAGCAGCTCGAGGTGGCGGACGTCCGAGTGGACCGGTACGCCCCACTCCAAGTCGTGATAGGGCTCAAGCCATGGCCCGCGAGCCCAGGGGCACCGGGCGAGACCGTCACTCATGGCCGCCAGAGGGTCCAAGCCAGGCGTCGCTTCCGGGCACGGCTCTGTCGCCGCCCCGGACGGCCGCTCAGTCTAGGGGCTTGGTCTCGGACGCGGCACCGCTCGCGACTGGCGGCTCGACCTCGGTCGGCTTGGTCTCGGCAGTCGGAGTCGAGCTGACCACACTGGTCACGGACCTGACCTCGTCCATGGTCGAAGTCGACGCCCGCTTGAACTCCTGGAGCGCCTTGCCAAGGCTGCTGCCCAGCTCGGGAAGCCGCTTCGGGCCGAAGACCACGAGGGCCAAGAGGACCACCAGCAGAAACAGCACGATATGGGTCGGAGAGAGCATCGCCGAACCTCCCTGGGTAGCCCTTGGCCGAGTATAGCACCGGGGTTTCGGAGACTCGGAAGGCCTCGAAATGGTGCTCCTTCGAGGAGGGAACCATGGGCGCGACCCGGGGGCTCGTCATCGGCGCCGAGGAGGTTTCCGCCCGCTCGGGATCCATCTTCCCCGACCACGACCCCTTCACCGGCGACCTGGTCGCCAGCGTCGCCGCGGCCAGGGCCGTCGATGTCGAACTGGCGGTCGCCGCGGCCGACCAGGCCTTCACCAGCTGGTCCCAAGCCTCGCCAGCGGAGCGCGGGGGTATCTTCCTGAGGGGCCAGGCGGGGATCGACGCGTTCACGACAACACGGTGGATCACCCTGCAGATGGTGCACCGTCCCTTCCCGTTCTGACGCGGACCGCGGTGGCGTGCGACTGGGGCAAGCGGATCTGGGGGGCCGACTCAGTCAGCCTCGACTGGTCGAACCGAGGATCCGGCGAGCGGCTGAGCCCGCCCCCCGAAGCGGGGCGGTGAGACGCCAACTTCGTGAATTGGTCAGGGCGAGGAGCTGCGCGCTGAGGCTCTCCGCGCTGGCACCTTGCGGTCCGGCAGGCCCACCTGCAGGAAGCCCGCCGGTGCCCTTCATGAAGACAAAGATGTACTCGTTGTCGCCCGAGCGGCAGGCTTCGAAGTCGACCGGCTCGAACTCAAGCTGGGCCTCAGCCATGGCCGCCACGATGAAGGCGAGGAAGCTGTCCGGCCGCCAGACGTGAAAGTGAATGCTGTAGTCCATCTCCATCAAGGAGCGGATCCGCTCAGCGCCGACCGGCACCTGGCCATCGCGCGCCCACTCGACATGTGGTTCAGCCTTGGCCACCCAGTCGGCGTAGTGGCCATAGCGGGTACCCGCGGTGCCGTGGCGGAACTCGTCAACGACATGGTCGACCGTGGTCAGGTCACGGTCGACGTCGAAGGTGGCCCGGGGATCGGGAACTGCCAGATATAGAAGGCCCCCGCCCCGGATCACCCTTAGCATCTCCTGGAGCCCTCGGATCGGGTCGTCGAGGTGCTCGATCACATGGTTGGCGATCACGAAGTCGACCGACCCGTCATCCAGCGCGGCCAGGTCGTGGGCGTCTCCGATGATCGAGACCGGGGCAAAGGCCGCGTCGCCCAACTCCGGGTAATGCTGGCGGAGGCCGTCCGTCGGGAGGCGGTCGACGTATCGGACCGTGACCCCCTGGGGGACCGAGAGTGGCTCGTGGAGCGCGCCGATCTCGACACCTGCCCCCTGGAGCCACCTGGCCGCCCGGGCGCGGGTCTCACTGCTCACCTCAGCATTCTGCAGGGTCATCGGACCCGTGCCGCCGAGCTGACGCGGATGCCTCAACCGGTTGCACCGCGACGGCTGTTAGCTGCCCGCTCCGAGGCCTCGGGCTGACCGACCGGTTGGGAACCGGCGGTATCCCGCCTGGGGAGCGACGCGACCTTAGCCTCGGATGGCCAGACGACGCAGGCGCCGGCCGGCCGAGCCGGCAACGCGAAGCGGGCTGGTGAGCCGCCAACTTCTGGAATGGGTGAGGGCGAGGAGCTGCGCCCTTAAGCCCTCAGCGCTGGCGTCTTCCAGGTCGGGGAGCTCACCCGCCTGCAGCCCGGCGGTCCCTTTCATGAAGACGAAGATGTACTCGTTGTCTCCTGGGCGGCACGGCTGAAAGTCGATCGGCTCGAACTCCAGCCGGGCCTCACTCATCGCCGCCAGGGTGAATGCGAGGAAAGTGTCCGGTCGCCAGACGTGGAAGTGGATGCTGTAGTCCATCTCCATCAGCAGCCGAACCCGCTCGGCACGCACGGCCGCCTGCCCATCGTCGTCCTGATCGCCCGCTGCCTCGGACTTGACCACCCACTCGACGAAGTGGCCGTGGCGAGTGGAAGCGGTCCCGTGGCGGAACTCGTCGACGACATGGTCGACCGTGGTCAGCTCGCGGTCGATGTCAAAGGTTGCCCGGGGATCGGGGACGGCCAGAAATAGGAGGCCGCCAACCCGGATCACTCGGAGCATCTCCTGGAGCCCGCGAATCGGGTCGTCGAGATGCTCGATCACGTGATTCGCGATCACGAAGTCCACCGACTCGTCGGCGAGTGCGCCCAGGTCGTGGGCGTCCCCGATGATCGACACCGGGACGAGGGCTGCGGGATCCAGG
>DATDII010000136.1:0-6633 GCA_036521135.1 Candidatus Dormiibacterota bacterium
CCAATCGGGACCAGGTATTCCCCGTCGGGGACCTCCTGGCGCGTCGAGCGGTAGAGGCCCTTGTGCTCGAAGAAGCAGACGGGGTCGGGGTCGCGGAGCGCCGCCAGGAGCAGCCCCTTGGCGTCGTAGGGGTTGGAGGGCAGGACCACCTTGAGCCCGGGGACGTGGGCAAACAGCGCCTCCAGCATCTGGGAGTGGTAGAGGGCGCCGTGGACGTGGACTCCCCCGCCGCAGGGGGCGCGGACCACCATCGGGCAGCTCCAGTCGTTGTTGGAGCGGTAGCGGATCTTGGCCGCCTCGCTGATGAGCTGGTCCATCGCCGGCGGGATGAAGTCAAGGAACTGGATCTCGGCAACTGGCCGGAGGCCGGCCAGCGCGCAGCCGATCGCGACTCCAACGATCGATGCCTCGGCCAGGGGGCTGTCGATCACGCGTTCGCCGCCGAACTCCTGGAAGAGCCCCGCGGTCGCGCCGAAAACCCCTCCCTTGACGCCCACATCCTCACCCATGACGATGACCCTGTCGTCCCGGCGCATCTCGTCCCGGAGCGCGTCGCGAACGGCCTCCACGTAGGTGATTTCCGGCACCGTCAGCCCTGGCCGTAGACGTGGTCGAGCGCGGTTTCCGGAGCTGGGGCGGGGGCGCGGTCGGCCTCCTCCTGAGCCTCGTCGATCAGCTGCTGGCACTCCTGGCGGATCGCGTCGGCATCGCCCTCGGCCAGGATCGAGCTTGACTCGAGGTCGGCTCGGAAGCGCTCCAGGGGGTCGTGCCGGCGCATCTCCTCGAGGTCCTCTTGCGAGCGGTAGCGGCGCTGGTCGTCGTCGCTGCTGTGCGACTGGAGCCTGATGCAGGCCGCCTCGATCAGGGTCGGTCCGCCGCCTCGCCGGGCCCGCTCGACCGCCTCGCTGGCGGCCCGGTAGACGGCGAGGACGTCGCTGCCGTCGACCCACTGCCCGGGCATGCCGTAGCCGGCCGCCCTATCGGAGACGTGGGCGACCGCCATCTGGAGCGATTGGGGGACGCTGATCGCGAAGGCGTTGTTCTCGACCAGGAAGATCACCGGAAGCTGGTGCACCGCCGCCCAGTTGAGGCCCTCGTGCCAATCCCCCTCGCTGGTCCCGCCCTCTCCCACCGAGACCACCACGACCCGGTCCTCGCCTCGATAGCGGAACGCCTGACCGATGCCGACCGCGTGGAGGATCTGGGTGGCAACCGGGCTGCCCCCGGTGACGATGTTGTGCTTCCGCGAGGAGTAGTGGGAGGGCATCTGCCGAGCCCCGCTGTTGGGATCGCCCGCCTTGGCCAGGGCGGCCAGCAACTGGTCACGGGGCTCCATCCCCATCACCAGGACCAGGGTTATGTCGCGGTAGTAGGGGACGATCCAGTCGTAGTCCTTGCGGAGGGCGTAGCCGACCCCGACCTGGACCCCCTCGTGGCCCTGGCCCGAGATCGCGAAGGGGGCCCGGCCCTGCCGGTTGAGGACCAGCACCCGCTGGTCGAGGAGGCGGCCCATCAGCATGTCCCGGTACATGGCGCGGAGCCGGTCTCGAGTGAGCCCGGCCACTCCGACGGGCGCCGACTCGGTCACTGCCATCTGTGGTCTGCCTCCGTCAACTAGCCCCAGCCGGGGTCATCCTAGCGCCGTTGCCCCCGGTCAACTCCCAGCCAGCTCCACTGGGCACGCCTCAGGTGGCCAGTGAGCGGCGGACGCCCACGAAGCTCCCGATCGAACCGAGGGCGCCGCCGGCGACGATCAGGGCCAGGACTGTGAGCACGGCGAAGTTGACCCCGACCCCGAGGGCCAGCCCCTGGCCGCCGCCGAAGCCCAAGCCGACCCCGAGCAGGATGACCGAGGCGACCAACGCCGAGATCACTCCGACGATCACCCCCTCGAGCACGAAAGGCCAGCGCACGAACCAGTCGGTGGCGCCAACCAGCTTCATGATCTCGATCTCGCGGCGGCGGACGTAGGCAGCGGTCCGCACCGAGATGGTGATGATCACCAGGGCGACCGCCCCGACCACGCCGACGACCAGGCCCCCTCCCAGCTGGGCCACGAAGATATAGCGCTCCAGCCGGGGAACCACGTCGGCGTTGTAGTCGGTGGGATGCGGGCCGGTGTCGAGCAGGGCCGAGGTCCGCACCTCCCGGTTCAGCTGCGACACCGCCTTGATGTTGCGAAGGTGGAAGTTGAGGGAGGCGGGCAGGGGATTGCCGGCCCCGGAGTGCTCCAGCAGTTTGATCGCCTGGGTCAAACCGAGGCTGCTGCCGGCCTGCTGGGCGGCCTGGTCCTTGTTCTCAAAGGTGGAGCTGGCGACGGTGGCGGCTCTGCCCAGGTTCTTCTCCAGGTTGACCTCACTGGCGAAGCCGACGTGGTCGGCCATGAAGACCTTGAGCACCGACGCCTGCGACTCCTCGGTGTGGAGAACGCCGTCCAGGGCATGGACCACCACCACCGCCACACCCGCCCCGAGCAGGGTCAGGGTGATGGTCAGGATGCTGGCGAAGGCGATGCCCCGGTTGCGGAGGATGTTCTGCAGCGCCACCCGCCCGACGAATTTCAGCGCGGGGATGGGGTTCAAAGGATGGCGTCGCCGTCGCGGAGGTACGCACCCTCCGCCTCATCGCGCACGATCCGGCCGTCCTCGATCGCCAGGACCCGGCGACGGCAGAGGTCGACGACCTCCCGGTTGTGGGTCGCCATCACCACGGTGGCCCCGCGGTGGTTGATCTGCTGGAGCAGCTGAACGATCCCCCAGCCGGCGTCCGGGTCGAGGTTGCCGGTCGGCTCATCGGCGAGGAAGATCCGGGGCCGGTGGACCAGGGCCCGAGCGATCGCCACCCGCTGCTGCTCCCCGCCGGAGAGCTCGGTCGGGTAGGCGTTGAGCTTGTCCTCCAGGCCAACGATGTAGAGGGCCTCCCCCACCTTCTCCTTGAGGTGGGGCCGGCCGGGGTCGGTGACCTGGATCGCGAAGGCGACGTTCTGCTCAACGGTGAGGCTGGGCAGGAGCTTGAAGTCCTGGAAGACGATGCCCATCTTGCGCCGCAGCCGGGGGAGGTGGCGGTGCTTGAGCCGGGCCAGGTCCTGACCCTCGACCAGGACGTGCCCCTGGGTCGCCCGCTCCTCGCGGATCAGGAGCCGGATCACAGTCGACTTGCCCGCCCCGCTGGCCCCCACCACGAAGACGAAGTCGCGGGGGCGCACCGTGAAGGAGGCCTCCTTGATCGCCGCCTGACCATTGGCGTAGACCTTGGTGACCTTCTGGAAAACGATGATCGGCGGCTCGTTCCGCGTGGACTCGGTGCTGACTGCGGAGGCTGCCTTGACAACCGGCGGTGGCGGGCTGGTGGAAATCGACATCAGGGGGAGGCTTACTCCTCGTGCCAGGCGGACTGGCAGCCGATGGGCGAACCCCCAAGCGGGAGAGTGGCGAGGCCCTTGGCCGTTCTCGATTTCGACCGAGTATAACCCGCCGGCCACCGACCGGTTGCCGCCATTCCCGCACAATCGGCGACGGCTCTGTCAGGCCTGGGTAACGGTCCTCGAACGTGGTCCGGCCGGCACCCCGCCGGCCAAGCCCAGGGCGCCGCAGGCAGGCTACGAATCGGGCTGGTCCTTCTCTCGCTCGGTCGCCTCCTGGCGAAGGTAGGCCTCGATGAAGGGGTCGATCGCACCCTCTAGCACCGCGTCGACGTTGCCCAGTTCCAGGTTGGTGCGGTTGTCCTTGACCAGCGTGTATGGCTGGAGCACATAGGAGCGGATCTGATTCCCCCACTCGGGCGAGGTCAGGTCACCCTTGAGGTCGGCCAGGTGCTCGAGGCGCTGGGCCCGCTGAAAGTCAAGCAGGCGCGAGCGGAGTACTCGCCAGGCGGTCTCCCGGTTCTGCTGCTGCGAGCGCTCGTTCTGGCAGGTGACCACGATTCCCGTGGGAATGTGGGTGAGCCGGACCGCCGACGAGGTCTTGTTGACATGCTGCCCCCCCGCCCCCGAGCTGCGGTAGACGTCGACCCGGACATCCTTCTCGTCGAGGTCAACCTCGACCTCGTCCGGGATCTCGGGGTAGGTCTCGATCAGGGAAAATGCGGTGTGCCGCCGGTGGGCGGCGTCGAAGGGGCTGATCCGCACCAGCCGGTGGACCCCCTTCTCGGCACGGAGCTGCCCGTAGGCATGGGTGCCGCTGAATCGAACCGTCGCACTCTTGATGCCCGCCTCCTCGCCCTCGGACTGGTCGAGGAGCTGGGTCTCGATCCGGTGCTCGGCGGCCCACCTGAGGTACATCCGGAGCAGCATCTCGCTCCAGTCCTGGGCGTCGGTGCCGCCCGCCCCGGCGTGGACCGAGAGGATCGCTGGGTAGTCGGAGTAGGGGTCCTGGTAGAGGAGGTCCAGCTCCCGGCGATCGAGCTCCTTGGCAAGCGCCCCGACTTCGGCGGCAACCTCCTCGGACCCGGCCGCATCCTCCTCCAGCAGGTTGGCCAGTTCAACCGCCTCATGGGAGCGGACCTCGAGCGCCGCGAGCTCCCCGAGCTCACCGCGAAGGCGGCTCAGCTCCTGGGAGGTCCGCTGGGCCCGGCTCGGGTCGTCCCAGGCTCCGGGCTGGCCCAGCTCCTGCTCTAGGAGGTCGGCCCGGGCCTGCTTGCCAGCAAAGTCAAAGGTGCTCCTTCAGCTTTACCGCCCGGCGGTGGAGGTCCTCGGCCCGGCTGCCCAACTCGCTCATCTCAAAGGCAGTCTACCCGGCCCCGATCGGACCAGGTCACACGCCCCGGGCTCAGGCGGTGGCTCCGTGGCAGCGCTTGAACTTGCGCCCGGACCCGCAGGGGCAGAGCGCGTTCCGGCTCACCGCAGGCGGGCCGGAGGCGGCGGCCCTTCCACCCAGTGCCACCTCGGGGCCGGGCCCGGGGGTGGGCGCCCGCTGGGGAGTGCCGTTGGACTGAGCCTGGGGTTGGCCGGTCGTCTCTGGCCCCAGGTCTCCCGGTCGGCCGGCCTCCGGGTGCACGGCCACGCCTTCCAGGGGTGGGGCCTCGATCGGCGTCACCTGGATCTCGGCATGGAACAGGTAGCGCACGATCTCCTGCTTCAACGCCTCCTGAAATGACTGGAAGGCGGAGAAGGCCTCGGCCTTGAACTCCACCAGCGGATCCCTCTGACCCATGGACTGCCAGCGAATGTCGTCCTTGAGGTGCTCCAGGGTCGTCAGGTAGTCGGCCCAGCGCTGGTCGATCAGCTGGAGCATGAGCTGGGTCTCGGCGATCCGGACCACCTCCGGGGTGTAGCTCGCCTCCTTCTCCGAGTAGAGCCGCTCCGCTTCGCTGATCAGGGTGTCGGCGACCTCCTCGGCACTCTCCCCGAGCTGCTCCAGGTCCACCTCCTCGGCGGGCGGGAAGGGGAACACGTAGCGCATCCGATCCCAGAGAACATCCAGGTCCCACTGGGCCGGGTGCCGCCCGGGGCAGTGGAGGGCGATCAGGTCGCGGACCACCTCCTCGGTCCATTCGTCCAGGTTCTGCCTGGTGTCGACGCCCTCGAGGATGCGGTCGCGCTCGGCGTAGATGATCTCGCGCTGCATGTTGACGACGTCATCGAACTCGACGACGTAGCGGCGGCTGTCGAAGTTGGCGCCCTCCACCCGGGACTGGGCCGACTCGATCTGGCGGCTGACCAGCCGGGACTCGATGGGAACGTCCTCGTCAATCCCGAACGTCGACATCAAGCCGCGCATCCGCTCGCCGCCGAAGACGCGCATCAAATCGTCCTCGAATGACAGGAAGAACCTGCTCTCGCCGGGGTCACCCTGGCGGCCGGCTCGCCCTCTGAGCTGGTTGTCGATCCGTCGCGACTCATGGCGCTCGGTGCCCATGATGTAGAGGCCGCCCAGCTCCCTGACACCGTCGCCGAGGACGATGTCGGTGCCCCGGCCCGCCATGTTGGTGGCGATGGTGACGGCCGCGCGCTGCCCGGCGTTGGCAACCACTTCGGCCTCGCGCTCGTGCTGCTTGGCGTTGAGGACCTCGTGGACCACGCCCCGCTTCTGGAGCAGGCGCGACAGCCTTTCGCTCTTGTCGATGCTGACCGTGCCGACCAGCACCGGCTGGCCCTGACGGTGGCGCTCCTCGATGTCGTCGGCGATGGCGTTGAACTTGACCTCCTCGGAACGGAAGATCAGGTCGGCCTCATCGAGCCGGACCATCGGGCGATTGGTCGGGATCGGCACCACCTCGAGCTGGTAGATCTTGTGAAACTCCTCGGCCTCGGTCATGGCGGTCCCGGTCATTCCCGCCAGGACCTCAAAGGTGCGGAAGTAGTTCTGAAAGGTGACCGTGGCCAGCGTCCGCTGCTCCTGCTGGACCTTCACCCCCTCCTTGGCCTCGATCGCCTGGTGGAGGCCGTCAGACCAGCGCCGTCCGGGCATGGTCCGGCCGGTGAACTCGTCGACGATGATCACCTCGCCATCCCGGACGATGTACTCGCGGTCCTTGAGGTAGAGGGCGTGCGCCCGCAGGGCCTGGTTGATGTGGTGCGCTTCCTGGACGTGCTCGATGTCGTAGATGTTGGTGATGCCGGTCATCCGCTCGATCTTCTCGACGCCCTCGTCGGTGAGACTGCCGGACTTGGTCTTCTCGTCGATGGTGAAGTCG
>DATDII010000137.1:0-5209 GCA_036521135.1 Candidatus Dormiibacterota bacterium
TGGTCGACCCTGCTGCCCACCTGCTTGTTGAAGGTCGCGAAACCAACCCATGCGTCGTCGAAGTCGGTGGCGGCGTCGACGGCGAAGACGGCCATCAAAGTGGCGAAGCTCTCGTTGAGCCAGAGGTCGTCCCACCAGCGCATCGTCACCAGGTCGCCGAACCACATGTGGGCCATCTCGTGGAGGATCACGTCAGCCCGGACCGAGCGCTGCCGGACGGTCGGCTGGCCCCGCCAGAGGTACTGGTCGGTGATGGTGACGCAGCCGGGCGACTCCATCGCGCTGTCGACCTTCTCGGGGCAGAAGACCTGGTCGTACTTGGCGAAGGGGTAGGGGATCTGGAAGACCCGCTCGAAGTAGTCGAGCCCGTTGGCGGTCACCTGGAAGAGCTCATCGGCATCGAGGTAGGCGGCCAGCGACCTGGCGCAGTAGAGGCCGAGGGGGATGGCGCCATGCTGTCGCTCCACCTTGTGGAAGGGGCCGGCCGCCAGCCCGAGGACATAGGGGGCGAGCGGCATGGTCGGTGGGAAGCCCCACCAGCGGCACCCGTCGCCGGGGTCGACCTCCTCGGGCTGGGCAAGCTCAGCGGAGACCACCAGCCACTCCTCCGGCACCCGGACCCGAAGCCGGATCGAGCCCTTGATGTCGGGCTGGTCGAAGCAGGGAAAGCTGCGGTGGGCCTCGTAGGGCTGGAGGTCGCTGTAGATGTAGGCGCTGCCGTCGACCGGGTCGACGCTGCGGTGCATCCCGAGGCCGGTGAGGTCGTAGGCAGCGCGGCCCTCGATGGTCAGGGAGTTGCGCTCCTGGAGGGCCGGGAGCGCGACCCGGTGCCCGTCGTAGGCGGAGGGGTCGAGCGTCTCACCGTTCCAGAGCATCGTCCGGAGCTCGGCGACCTCAAGCTCCAGGAAAGTCCGGCTCCCGGGCTGGGTCGCCGCGAAGTCAACCCGGGCGGCGAAGCCGAAACAGGGGCCCTCCTCGGTCAGGTCCAGCTCGATCGAGTAGCTCACCCCTCCGACCAGCTCCGCCCGGGCCCTCGCCTCCGCCTCAGTCAGGGTGGAAGGGGAGGTAGGCATTCGGCGCAGTTTAGCGGCGAGCCCTACCGGGTCAGTCTCCGCCGAGCTCGTAGGTGACGTCGGCGACCGCGAAATCGGCTCGGCCGAGCAGGGCCGCCTTGATGTGGAAGGCGCGGTGGTTGTGGAGGATCTGATTCCACCAGTGCCTGGTCACCAGTTCCGGGAGCACCACCGTGCAGAGGGCGTCGCGGTTCTGCTCCCGGTAGGCGACCAGGTAGCGGAGGACGGGCTGGACCACGGTGCGGTAGTCGGAGACCAGGATCTCGAGCTGAGGCCGGGGCCGATCGGGGTCAAGGCCCAGCTGCTCTCCGACCCACTCGTCCCACCGCACCGCGAGCTCCTGGGCCTCGTCGTCGGGGAGCATCCCCACCTCGTCCTGGCGAACCTCGCCCGGGCTCGTCTCCGCCTGGGGGGCCACGTCTCCGGGCTGGCCGGTGGCGATGTGGACGGCGATCACCTCGTCGGCGATCGCCTGGCCGTAGTGGAGGGCGCGGAGGGAGAGGACGTCGAGGCCGGCGACGGGGACGATGGCGACCCTGCGTCCGGTGCTTGCGAGGTCGGGGCCGGCGGACTCCCCTTGCCACTCGGCCGGGTAGCTGACCGCGACCACGCCGGCCCGGCGCAGGAGGGCCAGCTTGAGGCGCAGAGAGCGGGGGTGGCGCAGCAGGCCGAGCAGGCCCGAGCTGGTGACCACGTCCGGGACCATGACCGTGACCAGCCCCGAGCGTGGCCTCCGGGAGAGGTGGTCGATCGCCTGGAGCAGCGGCTTGAGGCGCTGCCCTCCGCTGGGGGTCTGCACCTCGACCCGGACCGGGCGTCCGGTGCTGGTGACGACGTCTGAGATCTGGTCCACCAGAGTGCTCGAGCCGCTCATGTTGATGGCGACGACGTCGCGGCCGAGGCTGGCCGCGTAGGCAAGCGCCCGCTGGGTCGGAGAGTCGAGGGCCCAGACGGGGACCACTGTCTTGTAGGGCTCGAGCGGGTGCTCCCCGCCGCCGGCCTGGCGGATCCGGCGGCGGATGTCCCAGTAGTGGCGGCCGACGAACCAGAAGAGCAGCACCAGGAGAGGCACGATGATCAGGACAACCCAGGCGCCGAGGCGGAACTTGACCACCATCACGATGACGTCGACCACCAGGGTGGCCAGGGCGCCCAGACCGTTGACGAACACGTTCCTGCGCCAGTGCCCCTGGCGGTGGCGGAGCTGGTAGCGGACGAGGGCCGCCTGGGCCAGGGTGAAGGCGGTGAAGACCCCGATCGCGTAGAGGTTGATCAGGTGGTCGGTGTTGGCGTCGAAGGTCACCACCACCACAACCGCCACCACGGTCAGGAAGAGGATCGCGGCCGAGTAGACGAGCCGGTCCCCGAAGGCGCCGAAGCGGTGGGGCAGCCGGTCGTCACGCGCCAGGAAGGCGCAGAGGCGGGGGAACCCGTTGAAGCTGGCGTTGGCCGCCAGCACCAGCACCAGGGTGGTCGAGAACTGGATCACGAAGAAGAAGAAGTGACCGGGCCCGCGGAAGGTGTCGGCGGAGATCTGGGCGAGCACGGTGGGGCTGCCTGACGGCTTGGGCTCGACGCCAAAGATGACGTCGAGGATGGTGACCCCGATGAAGAGGAGCACCAGCAGGGCGCCCAGGATCACCAGGGTCTTGGCGGCGTTGTCTCCGGGCGGGTCGCGGAAGCTGCGCACGCTGTCCGAGACCGCCTCGATCCCGGTCATCGAGGAGCAGCCCGAGGCGAAGGCGGTGAGGACCAGGAACGGGGTCAGCGCCTCGGTCGGGTTGGCGATCGGGGGATAGACCCCGATCGCGTGGTGGGCCCCACCGGTGAGCCCGGTGAAGAGGCCGACCCCGATCAGGATCAGCATCGCCGCCACGAAGACGTAGGTGGGCAGCGAGAAGAAGGCGCCCGCCTCGCGTACCCCCCTCAGGTTGCCGGCGCAGAGGACCACGATCAGGATCACCGCCAGCGGCAGCCGCAGCGAGATCAGGGCGGGGAAGGCCGAGGCCAGGGCGTCGGCGCCCGACGAGACGCTGACCGAGACCGTCAGGACGTAGTCGATCAGCAGGGCCGCGGCGGCGACCATCGCCGGCCACTGCCCAAGGTAGTCGCGGGCGACCGCGTAGGAGCCGCCGTCGGCCTGGCGGGTGATCACCACCTGGCGGTAGGAGATAACCACCAGCACCATCAGCACCGCGATGGCGATCGCGATCGGGAGCTCGAAGACGAGGGCACCGACCCCGGCCGCGACCAGGACGGTGAGCCCTGCCTCGGGGCCGTAGGCAACCGACGAGAGCGCATCGGAGGCGAGGGTCGGCAGCGCCTTGAAGATGGGCAGGCGTTCGCTGGCCATCGCCGAGGTGGGTAGGCGGGGTCCGAGGACGGCGCGCTTCAGCAGGTACTGGAGCTTGGCCACGCCACCGGACGGGATGTCGGCCTCCGGGGTGACCAGCATCCCCCGCCGGCTGCGCCGGAACTCCGGTGGCCGCTCGACGGTCACGTAGCGATTCCCCGGCAGCTGGCCCTGGCGGTGGACGCGCTGCTCCAGGCCCGGGCTGGGCCGGGGCTGCCTCGGCGGGCGCTGGGGGTCGCCGTCGCTGGGGGAGGGGGGCGGTTGCTGGTCGCTCACTGAGGACGCCACCCGAGCCGCCGGGAGGCGCCGGGCCCTGCGAGCAACATCTGCATCTCCCGCCTCAACCTGCGGTCATCTCCGAGCGGGCTTTGCCGATCGCGACCCCAGCCGATCGATCCAGGATCCCGCCCGGGAGCATAGCGGGGCCGCCAGCCGGAGCGCCGGAGCTGGCTCGCGCCCGCCGGGCCCGAGCGGGCCTGGAGGTACTCCGCTTCAGCCGGGGATGCTCCGAGGTGGACCGGACCGGCGACCGGCTAGAGCGGGTCGGCAGGTGGCAGCAGCCACTGGGCCAGGTAGGGGAGCTCACGGTGGCGGCTGTCGTGGTCGAGACCGTAGCCGACCACGAACCCCGGGCCCTCCAACCTGAAGCCCAGGTAGCGCGGGTGCACCGGCATGACCCGGGCGGCGGGGCGGTCCAGGAGGGCGCAGATCTCGAGCGTGCGGCCGGGCGCGGCCAGGGTCTCGACCATGGCCTGGATGGTCCGGCCCGCGTCGACGATGTCGTCCACGATGATCACCGGCCCGGTGTCGGGCAGGTTGACCCGGCCCAGGGCGCTCACGACCGGCTCCGAGACGGCCCGGTCGCCGCGGTAGCTGGTGGACTGGAAGAACTCCATCCCGAGGACGTCCACTTCGTACTCCCAGAGCTGGCGGATCAGGTCGACGGCGAAGACGAAGCCGCCCCGCATCACCACCACCAGCGCCACCGACACCCCCCGGTGGGTGCTGGCGATCTCCTCGGCGATCGCGCGGACCCGCTCCTGGATCTCCTCTGGGGTCGCGATCTGGCGCATGTTGAGCGCCGCCGGGTCGCGGCGATCGGTCCAGAAGGCGGGCTGGAACACGGGGGCGGTGGCGGGCACTGCGAGCGTCGGGGCCGCCATCTGGTCGGGGACGGTGGATGTGTTCGGCTCGGAGCTCAAAGGGCCTCCGTCACTCAGCTGGTGGCATCCAGCTTCCGCCCGCGCCGGCGGGCGGTCCCAGTATCCCCGATTTCGACCCGATCGCCGCCAGCGCGGCGGTGACAGGTAGACGCTTGTCGGCCCGCGCCGGAAGCTACCTCAGCGCGACCCGACCTTGGCGAGCAGGGATCGGAGATCGTCGGCGTGGTCCTCCTCATCGGCGAGGAGACCCTCCATTACCCGGCGGGTGGTCGGATCTCCGTCTCCCAGCCAGCGGATGATCTCCTGGTAGCTGGCGACGGCGATCCGCTCCGCGACCAGGTCCTCCTTGATCATCTCGGCAAGCGTCGTCCCCTCCGCGTACTCGGTGTGGCTGCGCTTGCCGAGGATCTCCGGGTTGAGGTCGGGCTCACCGCCCAGCTGGACGATCCGGGTGGCCGCCAGGTCGGCGTGGCCGCGCTCGTCGTTGGCGTGCTCAAGGAACTCGGCCTTGACTGTCTCGCCATCGATGCCCTCGGCCATGTAGTAGTGGCGCATGTAGCGGAGCACGCAGACGATCTCGGTAGCCAGGACCTCGTTGAGGACCTTGATCACCCGCTCCT
>DATDII010000138.1:0-2288 GCA_036521135.1 Candidatus Dormiibacterota bacterium
CCGATGCCGCCCGCGCCGCCGCCGCCGGCGCCGCCGGCGTGATCATCCCCGACGTAACCCTGGAGGTGGTAGAGGACGTCCGCGGCCCCCTCCACCAACAGGGCCTGGCCCTGCCCCTGCTGATCTCACCGACCACCAGGAGCGAGCGGGCCGCGCGGATCGCCGCGGCCAGCGACGGCTTCATCTACATCGTCTCCCGGATGGGCGTGACCGGCGCCGGCCAGGGCCCGGACCTCGAGTGGTGCAAAGCCCAGGTGGAGTTGCTTCGCCGGGTCACCGACAAGCCGCTTGCCGTCGGCTTCGGGATCAGCACCCCGGAGCAGGTCGCCGAGGTCGCCGCCTGGAGCGACGGGGTGATCGTGGGCAGCGGCCTGGTCGCTGCGTACGCCGGCAGCTCAGGCGCCGAGGCGGCGGAGCGGGCCGGCCGCTACGTCGAGGGGCTGGCAGGGGCCTGGGCGACCGCCGGCTGACCCCGGCTCAGTCGGGCAGGACCCCGGTCAGGGACGAGATCCGGAGCAGCTCGCGGATGTCGTCCCGCCTCGGCGCGAGATTGAGGAGCTGGCGGTAGACCGAGATCGCGTCGACATCAGCCGCCCGGGCCCGGAGCAGGCGGGCGACGAACTCGAGCCAGACCGGGGCCATCGCCGCGTCGCGACGCTCCACCGAGAGGGTGCAGAGCTGCCAGCAGGCCCGATCGCAAGGCGGGGAGGAGACCACGGCGGTGGTGAAGCAGAGCATGGCCAGCTCGACCTGCTTCGCCTGCTTGGCGCCCTCGCCCACCGTGCAAGCCAGACCGGCCGCCTCCTCTCCCCGCTCGGTGAGGGCGACATGGACCGCCAGCCGGGCCGCCTCCTCGAACTCCTTCGCCTCCAGATGGGCCTGGACCCGCTCGCCGGGGTCGGCGCCGGCGGCCAGCGGCGGCATCGACTTGGCCGCCGCCAGGGCGCGACGGGCGCTGCCCCGCGCGGAGAGCGCCTCCTGCTGGCTCTGGGCGGCGGCGACGATCTCGTCGAGGAGGCCCGGCAGCTGGGCCGCCCGGGCCTCGAGCTTGCGCTCCTGCTCGGTCGAGGACCGGGGTGAGAGCCTGACCGTCCAGCCCACCCGGTGGGTGAGCTCGGGCCGCCGCGCCGCCCCGTTTGCGCCGGACGCGACCGGCACCGCCGGCTCGAGCACCGGCGCTGGCTCAGGCGCCGGCTCGACCGACCCGGTCTCGCGAGCGGCCGGGTCGAAGCCCCAGAGAGGAGCCTCGTCGTCGCTGAGCTCTCGGGGCCTGGGTCCGGGACCGGGAGCTACAGGGTCAGGAGCGCCCGGGCTCGCCGGGTTGGGCGAGACGGCTGCCGGAGCGGCATCGGGACCGGGGACTGGCTCCGGAGGAGGGGCCGGGAGAGCCGGCTCGTTGGGCACGTCCACCTCCATCGGGGCCGGCATGGCCGGAGCGGGCGCCCGGGCCGGTCGGAGCGGATCCAGCGGGGTGCCGACCGCGGGCTGATCGGGCGGGATCGATGCCAGGGTCTCGGTCACCGGTAGGTCGGCGACCTGGCCGATGGGGGCCGGCCTCAGCTCCGAGACGGGGTGCACCTCCTGGGCGGGGGCGGCCGGTCGGAGCGGATCCGACGCCGGCGGAGTGGGCAAAGGCGGAGCCGGCTGGGCTTGGATGAGCATCTCCGTCGCCGGGAGCTGGGCGGCAGCCGGCGCCTTGGCCCCATTGCGGCGCCTAGTGGGTCGAACCGGGTCCCGGGGCTCGGCGCCGGACACCACCTCGGCCAGGCCAGCGGCAGCCTTGGCGGGCGGGGGCTGGGATGGCGCCCTCGGGACCGGGGCCGGCTCCGCCGGAGGTGCCGGAGCGGCGCTCGATGGAGGCGCCTGGGCGGGACCGATCGGCAGAGCTGGCTCGGCGCCGTCGGCTGAGGGCCAGGCCTCTTTGCCCGAGATCGGGGGATCGACGGCCGCGGGGACCGGGGCGGGCGCGGCTGACCGCGGGGGTTCCGAAGGGGTGTCTTCGAGGGCGATCCCCATCTCGCGAATCTCCTGCTGGGTCGCGAGCAGGAGCAGGAGCTCGTACATGGCGCGCCCCATCCGCCGGAAGAGCGCGGTCGCCTCCTGGGGAAACCCGGCGTCGGCGACCCGGTTCACGACCGACTCCGAGACCCGGATCAGGGTCTCCTCGTTGAGATCGGTGAGGCTCAGCCCGGCAAGTTCCGAGTCGATCACCCCGGGCAGCTCGGGAACGCCCGCCGCCAACTCCCGGGCCAGGTGGTCCCAGGTCTGGCGCAGGTCCTTGAGGCCCT
>DATDII010000139.1:0-2713 GCA_036521135.1 Candidatus Dormiibacterota bacterium
ATCTGAGCCAGGCCGCGCTCGGCAAGCGCTTCGGCTCCGGGCTCCAGGTCACCGAGGTGGCGGTCCGGCTCAGGCCCGGGGCCACCGTGCCCCAGCTGCTGAGGCAGCTGTCCGCCTCGGTCCACACCCAGTACACGGTCAGCAACCCGCGCACGGTCGCCGACGGCGACCCGGTCAGCGAGCTGGCGCCGATCCTGGATGGCATCACCGCCCTCAGCCTGGTGCTGGCCTTCGCGGTGATCGCGACCACCTTCAGTTCACTGGTACTCGACCGCCGCCGCGAGATCGGGCTCCTGCGCCTGGCCGGGGCCGGACGCGGATTGATATTCAGGAGCTTCTTTCGCGAGGCGATCGCGGCGTCAGCGCTCGGCGCCGCGCTCGGGGTCGGCGTCGGGTACCTGCTCGCCCAGGTCCTGATCGCGATCTCGACCCCGGCCGCGGTGAGTCCCCAGCCCAACCTGGAGCCCGATCTGGGGTGGAGCTTGGTCGCCTTCCTCCTGGTGCTGCTTCTGGGCGTGGCGGCGGCGACCTACCCCGCCCTCGAGGCGGCCCGGGTCCCCCCTCTGATGGCGGTCCGGCCGCCGGCCCTGCGCCGGGACGGGGCGATCTTCCTCCAGCTCCCGATCCTGATCGTCGGGGTCATTGGCGCCTACTTCTTCTTCTCCACCGGAGGACCGGCCGGCGTCGGCCTGGGGGCGGTCTGCGCCTATGTCGCCATCTGCGCCGCCCTGGGCTGGGTCGGTCCCCGGTTGGTCCGCTGGCTCAGCGTCCTGGTCGCCCCCCTGTTCGGCACCCCGGCGGCTGCGATCACCACCCGGGGCCGAACCCGGCCGGCCCGGACCTCGCTGGCCCTGGCGGCGCTCTTTGTCACGGTGGCGACCGCGATCGGCCTGGTCGGCCTCTCGTCAGCGGCGCTGACCGCTGGCCAGGTCTGGGTCAACCACCTCTTCGTCGGCCAGTACCTGCTGGTCAGCCCGGTGGTCCAGAGCCAGCGGGTCGAGACCCAGGTCCTGGCCGCGATCTCGGCCAAGACCGGCAGCGCAACCGTGGTCGCCACGGCGCCGGTCCGCTTCATCAGCGGCCGGGTCGGGCACGAGGCGGTGTCGCTGGCGGCCACGTCGGCGACCGCGTACGGGCTGAGCGGAGCCCTCCAGTTCGTCGACGGTGACCGGGCCACCGCCCTGACCGAGGTCGCCTCCGGACAGGGGATGCTGCTGCCCCTCGAGCTGGCCTCCTCGCTGCACGCCCACGTGGGCTCCACCGTCAGGGTTGTCACCACGAGCGGGAAAGGCTCCTTCCGGGTGGTGGGAGTCGTTGCCCACACCCTGCCCGGGCCGGCTGGGCAGGAGTCGGCGGTGGTCGACGCCAGCGCGGCCAAGAAGGCGTTCGGGGCCGCGGCCGAGGGTTTCAACCTGATCCAGCTGGAGATGCGTGGGGGCAGGAACCTGGAGCACCCGGTGGCGCTGGCCGCGTTTCGCTACGGGATGGAGGAGGAGACGGTCGCAACGGTGCGTCAAGGTGTTGACGTCGGCGTCCAGCACGACATCGCCGCCCTCTCGGCGCTGGCACTGGTCGGGGTCGTGATCGCGATCCTGGCCGCGATCGACACCGTCGTCCTCGGTGCCCGCGAGGGGACCCGGGACATGGCCCTGCTCAGGGTGGTCGGGCTGAGCCGGTCGGCGACCCGCCGGGCCGTCTTGGGCGAGGCCCTGGCCACGGCCGTGGCCGGGTGCGCGGTCGGGATCGCGGTCGGGATCGGTCTGATCGCCCCCGAGATCCACGTCGCCACCACCGCGGTGCTGCCCCTGGCCTTCGGGGTTCCCTGGCTGGTGGTCCTGGCCGTGGTCGGAGCCGTCGTGGTGGCGATGATGGCGGCGGCGCTGGTACCAGCTCGGCAGCTCGGTAACCTCGACCCGGTGGCGGCTCTGAGCGTCGAGTGAGCCCGCGGTGACCAGGGCACCTGAGCCGGGGGGGACCCTCGAGGACCTGTTGGGCGGACGCAGCCGCCGCCTCAGGTATCTGGTGCTGCTGAGCTCCCTCGGCTGCGTCTTGGGTCTGGCGGTGTTCGCCATGCCCCACGAGTTGCCGGCCCGGCCGGCCGGGCTCGCTGCCGACTATCGGGTCTTCTACGGCGCTGGCGAGTTGACCGGCCAAGGCGGCGACCCCTACCGGCTCGGGCCGCTCCAGGCAGCGGAGCAGGCCGCCTTCGCCTACCCGAGCCGGAACTCGGTCCTCAACACCTTCGTCGACCCTCCCATCACCGCCTGGGCGCTGGTGCCACTGGCCCACCTGCCCTACTGGGTCGGCTACGGGCTCCTGACCGCGCTTGGGGTATTCCTCCTCATACTCACCCTGACCCTCCTGGCGCGCGACTTGGGCTGGCGCCATACCGGCGTGCTTGCCGCCGGCGCGTTGATCTGCTGGATCGGGCTGCTCGGGCTGCTGGACGGCCAGTTCGACACCATCCTCTTCGCCGCCCTGGCGGGGTCGATGCTGCTCGCCTGGCATGAGCGCAGCCTGGCGGCGGGACTGGTCCTCGGGGTGACGCTGCTCAAGCCGACGCTGCTCTGGCCCGTCCCGATCTTCATGGTCCTGGCGCTCTGGCCGGACCGGCGCCGGGCGCTCCGGCTGGCGGCGGGGTACCTGGTCACGGCCGCCGTCTTCCTGGCTGTGAGCTGGCCCCTCCTCGGGTCGTGGTGGCACGAGCTCAACT
>DATDII010000140.1:0-2116 GCA_036521135.1 Candidatus Dormiibacterota bacterium
CCCTGGTCACCAAATCAGCCCATGGCGGGCCCGCGGCGGTCCGACACTCGGGCGTTGAGGCGTCCAGGGCTCCTTTCGTCTTCTTCCTCGACTCCGAGGAAACCCTGTACCCCAAGGCCTTGGCCAGGCTGCGGGGTGCCCTGGCCGAGAGCGCCGCCACTTTCGCCTACGGCATCGTGCAGCGCGTCGGCGTCGAGCCCGGACTCTCGAACTACCTGCCGTGGGACGTCGATCGGCTGTGCACCGGCAACTACCTCTCGGGCGCCGCCCTCGTTCGCCGCCAGGCGCTGGAACAGCTCGGAGGCTTGCAAGAGGCTCCGGTCACGATGTCCGGCTCCGAGGAGTACGACTTGTGGTTGCGCTTTGCCGCCGAGGGCTACCACGGGACGTTGCTGCCCGAGGTCGTGGTGCGCCGTCAGAACGGTCCTCGGAACCGATTGTCGAGGACAAAGACCGTCGGGCGCGGCGAGCCGGACAGGCGTCTCCGCGATCGCTATCCCGCCCTTCCCTGGCCGGCGCCCTGAGCGAGGGCCTCACCGGCGAGGGGAGCAGCTGAGGAGAACCCACCGAGCCGGAGGATGTATCGGCCGTAGAGGACTCCCAGCCCCACCACGATGAGGTCCAGGAGGTACCAAGGAACCGGGCTGTGCCAGGCCGAGGGATTGTGTCCGAGCCCGAAGAGCGGTCCGCTCATCCCCACCAGGTAGCGGTGGAGCGTCCACCAGAAGCACAGGACCTGGCTGACCGCGACCCCGACGGCGACGAAGAGCCTGACCCGCCAAAGCACGGTGACGGGCTCGGATCTCGGTTGGAGCATTCCCGCGGCGACGATGGGGACGCCGACGAGGATCGGAAGCCAGTACCGCCCCTGGCTGATGTAGCCGGCGCTGGGGGCCTCAGCGACCCCCAGGACGATGGGCACCACAATCCCGACCGCGGCAGTGAGAAGCAGCGTCCACCGCCACCGTCGCGAACCGATGAGGATGCCGATCGTCAGCAGGACGGCGGCCATCACCGTCCAGAGCTGCCACGTGAGCCAGGGCGCGGGGGCGTCGAGCCATCCGAAGTTGCCGATGGCTTGTTGATACTGCGCGGGAAGGGAACTCGTGGTGTAGCGGATGATGGCGGAGAGAGAATGGGGCACGGGGTAATTGGGGACCACCGCGAGCGCGTTGGCGGCGAATATCCAGGCCAGATTGAAGATGCCGACCACGGCGACCGCCGCCGAGCATCCCAGGATCCAGCGATCCCGGATCCACCTTCGCCAGTCAACGGCGTGAAAGGCAACCGGGAGGAGTACCGCTGCCAGTATCACCGGCCACAGCAGCGAGATGGCACGCATGGAAATGAGAACGATGGTGGCCCCTGCAGCCATGGCGATCAACGGGCGCGGGGGTCTTATGGGGTGGCTGCGGACGATGACCACCGCCGCGGTCCACAGCAGGATCGCGCTGGTGATCTCCATACCGCTGGGGTTGATGACGCCGCTCAGATAGATCGCCAGCGGCGTCGCCGCCACCGCTATGGCGGAGGGGAGGAGCGACGAGCCCCATCGCCGGGCGGTGGCAAAGGCCAATGCGAGGAGGGCAGCGTTCTCCAAGGCGCTGAGGGTGCGCATCAGGTAGAAGCCGACGGGGTTCGACGTCAGTAGGGACGGCCATCCCACGAGCGCGTAGTACAGCGGTGGGTACCTGCCCACCGACGAGGTGGTGGACACCAGCCGACTGGAGCCAGGCGCCGGATAGGCACAACCGGCGGGGACCTCAGACTGGTGCTTGAAGCATCCGGGGATGGCCGCTGGTTGCGCGTAACCCTGCGGTACCCGGACGCGTGTCAACGCTTGGTTCCCTGGACCCGAGACGTCCCCGCCGAGAAGCTGTCCCCGGACCAGCGACACGGCACGCAGCGAATGCGCGGGCTCGTCCGGCGACGACAAGAGCGGTGATGCGACGGTCCAGCACAGCATGAGCCCCACGAGCAACAGCCACGCCGCCAGCCACGTCCGCCAGAACGACCCGGCACCGAGCCAAAGGAGCAGGCGCCGAGCGGCCACGGGTTTCATAGTGCGAGACTCCTCAACCTTTCGGGCTCGCGGCTGGGTTACCGGGTTTCATCT
>DATDII010000141.1:0-16637 GCA_036521135.1 Candidatus Dormiibacterota bacterium
CGGCGCCGCCGCCGCCTCATACGCCCTGATCGACTTCCCCCAGCTCTCGGGGATCGAGGGGGTTGCCGGAAACGGTACCTGGTCGATGCTGCTGCAGCGCTCGGTGGTCCACTACGCGGCCAGCCCCGCGCCGGGCCAGGCCGGCAACGGCCTCTGGGCGCTCCATCGCGAGCCCAACTTCGAGCCCCTGGGCACGCTCAAGGCCGGCGACACCGTGGTGATCACCAACCGCAGCTGCCAGCAGTTCACCTATGTGATCACCAACATCTGGACCGAGTACCCCTCCCAGGTCACCCAGCTCCGGCCCATCAGCAGCGGCACCTGGATCACCGTGATCACCTGCACCCCGCTCTGGGTCGACTCCCAGCGCCTGGTCATCCGGGCGGAGCTCCAGACCAGCTAGGCGGCCTGGGATCGCCCACTACATGGTGGGGGAGGGCGCCGGGGCACCCACTAGATGCGGGGTGCGAGGGATGATCGGAAGGCCCCGCTCTGATATGCTCTTGCCCGGGTTGGCGTACGGTTTCCGTGGTCCCCGCGCACCCCGGCAAACGGAGGAAGCCTTGCTTGGACATCGAACTAGGAAGAGGTAAGCGGGCAAGGCGGGCCTACGGTTTCGACGAGGTCGCCCTGGTGCCCGGCAAGGTCACCATCAATCCGGACGAGATCGACATCCGGCTCCGGATCGGCGAGGTCGAGCTGCCCGTCCCGATCCTGGCCGCGGCCATGGACGGGGTGGTCGACGCCCACTTCGCAATCGAGATGGGCAAGCTGGGCGGCCTGGCGGTCCTCAACCTCGACGGCATCAACTGCCGCTACGACGACGTCTCCGCCCGCTACGACGAGATCGCCGAGGCGCCCCGCGAGCGGGTCAACGGCCTGCTCCAGGACCTCTACCGGGAACCGGTCAAGGACGAGCTCATCGCCCAGCGGATCAGCGAGATCAAGCGGGAGGGCGTGATCTGCGCCGTCTCCACCAGCCCAGCCGACGCCGAGCGCAAGCTCCCGATCGTGACCGAGGCCGGGGCCGACGTCTACGTGGTCCAGGGCACGGTCCTGACCGCCCGGCACATCTCGAGGTCCTACCGCCAGCTCGACTTCGCCCAGCTGGTGCGCAACTCCAAGCTGCCGATCGTGGTCGGCAACTGCGTCGAGTACTACACCGCCCTCGAGCTGATGGGCACCGGCGTGGCCGGGGTCCTGGTCGGGGTCGGGCCCGGGGCCGCCTGCACCACCAGAGGCGTGCTCGGGATTGGGGTGCCCCAGGTGACCGCCACCGCCGACGTCGCCGCCGCCCGCCACGACCACCGCCGGGCGGGGGGCCAACCGGTGACGGTGATCACCGACGGCGGCATGCGGGTGGGCGGAGACGTGACCAAGGCGCTCGCCTCCGGGGCCGACGGGGTCATGATCGGCTCGGTGTTCGCCTCCGCCGAGGAGGCTCCCGGCCACGGCAACCACTGGGGCATGGCCACCCCGGACGCCAACCTGCCCCGGGGTACCCGGATCAAGGTGGGAACCAAGGCGACCTTGCGCGAGCTCCTGCTCGGGCCGGCCCGGGTCGACGACGGTACCCAGAACCTGCTCGGGGCCCTGAAGTCGGCGATGGGCGTCTGTGGCGCCCGCACCATCGAGGAGTTCCAGCAGACCGAGCTCGTGATCGCCCCCTCGATCCTGACCGAGGGCAAGCTGTTCCAGCAGGCCCAGCAGGTCGGGATGGCCCGCTGAGGTGAGCCCGGGGAGGCGTCGATGACCACCGCCGCCCTCCCCCTCCCGAGCCGGGCCGGTGCCGAGCTCGGGCCCGCGGCCGGGACCGAGACCATCCTCGTCCTCGACTTCGGCTCCCAGTACAGCCAGCTGATCGCCCGCCGGATCCGCGAGCTCAACGTCTACTGCGAGCTGATCGCCGGCACGGCGGCGGCCAGCGAGATCGCCCGCCGCCATCCCCGGGGGCTGGTGCTGAGCGGCGGCCCGGCCAGCGTCTATGACGAGGGCGCCCTCCACCCGGACCCGGCCATCTACCAGATGGAGCTCCCGATCCTGGGCATCTGCTACGGGATGCAGCTCCTCGCCGACGACCTCGGCGGCCGGGTCAAGCCCTCCCAGCGCCGGGAGTACGGCCTCGCCTCGGTGGTGGTCGACAGCGGCGACGGCGTCTTCTCCGGGCTGCCGACCGAGATGTCGGTCTGGATGAGCCACGGCGACGTGATCGAGGAGATGCCCCAGGGCTTCCGCGCCATCGCCCACACCGTCAACAGCCCGGTCGCCGCCATGGCCGGCCCCGGGGGCCGGGTCGGGATCCAGTTCCACCCCGAGGTCGCCCACACCCCCCAGGGCGTGGAGCTGCTGCGCAACTTCCTCTACGACGCCTGTGGATGCCGCGGTAGCTGGCACGCGGAGAGCTTTGTCGAGCAGGCGGTCGGCGAGATCCGCCAGAAGGTCGGCAGCGAGCGGGTGATCTGCGCCCTCTCGGGCGGGGTCGACTCGGCGGTGGCGGCCACCCTGGTGCACCGCGCGGTCGGCGAGCAGCTCACCTGTGTCTTCGTCGACAACGGCCTGCTCCGGCGGGGCGAGGGCGACCGGGTGATCGAGGCGCTCGGCCGGAGCATGCGCATGAAGATCGTCCGGGTCGAGGCCGAGGAGCGCTTCCTCCGCGCCCTCCAGGGGGTGATCGACCCCGAGGAGAAGCGGCGGATCGTGGGCCGCGAGTTCATCAGGGCCTTCGAGGAGGAGACCAGCCGCCTCGGCGGGGTGCCCTTCCTGGCCCAGGGGACGCTCTATCCCGACGTGATCGAGAGCACCGCCGCCGACACCTTCGGGGCCCACAAGATCAAGACCCACCACAACGTCGGCGGCCTGCCCGAGGGGATGCAGTTCGCGCTGGTGGAGCCGCTCCGCTACCTCTTCAAGGACGAGGTGCGCCGGGTGGGCCGGGCCCTGGGGATGCCGGACGACGTGATCCAGCGCCAGCCCTTCCCCGGCCCCGGGCTCGCCATCCGGATCATCGGCGAGGTGACCAGGGAGCGGCTGGAGACGGTGCGGAGCGCCGACTGGGTGGTGATCGATGAGATCAAGCGCAGCGGTCTCTACCACCGTGTCTGGCAGAGCTTCGCCATCCTCACCCCGATCAGCAGCGTTGGGGTGATGGGGGACTTCCGCACCTATGCCAACGTGGTCGCCGTCCGGATCGTCCAGTCGGACGACGGCATGACCGCGGACTGGGCCCGGGTGCCCTACGACGTCCTCTCCGACATCAGCCGGCGCATCGTCAACGAGGTCCCCGGGGTGAATCGGGTCGTCTACGACATCAGCAGCAAGCCGCCCTCGACCATCGAGTGGGAGTGAGCCCCGACCCAGAACCTTCGAACCTGCACGTCCTGGTGGTCGGCGGCGGCGGCCGGGAGCACGCCCTGGCCTGGGCCTGCTCCCGGAGCCCGCGGGTTGGCCGGGTCACCTGCGCTCCCGGCAACGCGGGCACCAGTTCGGTCGCCGAGAACCGCGCCCTGGCGGCGACCGACGCCCCTGGCCTGGTCGCCCTCGCCCAGGCCGAGAAGGTCGACCTGGTCATCCTCGGCCCGGACGCGGCGGTCGCGGCCGGGGTGGGTGACGCCATGCGTGAGGCCGGGGTCGCCTGCTTCGGCCCCGGCCGGGAGGCGGGGCGCCTCGAGAGCAGCAAGGTCTTCGCCAAGAAGGTGATGGCAAGCGCCGGGGTGGCCACCGCCGGCTTCGCCGCCTTCGAGGACGCGGCCGAGGCCCGGCGCTACCTGCGGGGCCGCCCTGGCCCCATCGTGGTCAAGGCCGACGGCCTGGCCCTTGGCAAGGGAGTTTTCGTCTGCGCCGGGGAGGCCGAGGCTGAGGAGGCGGTGGAGCGCCTCCTGGTCCGTCGGGAGCTGGGCGCGGCCGGGGCGAGGGTGCTGCTCGAGGAGCGGCTCGATGGCGAGGAGGTCTCCCTCTTCGCCATCTGCGACGGCGACGGCGCCGTGATGCTGCCCCCCGCCAGGGACTACAAGCGGGCCCTCGACGGGAACCTGGGGGGTAACACCGGGGGCATGGGCGCCTACTGCCCCGGGCCCGGTGAGGGCTGGCGCGAGCTGAATCGCCGCGCCCTCGAGGACGTGGTCGAGCCCACCCTCGCCGAGATGAGGCGCCGGGGCGCCCCTTACCGGGGCTGCCTCTACGTGGGCGGGATCCTGGTCCAGGGCAGGCTCCAGGTGCTCGAGTTCAACGCCCGCTTCGGCGACCCCGAGGCCGAGGTCCAGCTGCCCCTCCTGCCCGACCTGGTCCCGCTTCTCTGGCAGGGGGCTCGGGGCCGTCTCCGCGGCGGTGATCCGGTGCCGGCGGAGGGCGCCTGCCTCGGGGTGGTGGCGGTGCGGGCCCCCTACCCCGAACCCGTATCCGCCGGTGGCGAGGTGAGCGGGGTGGCCGAGGCCGAGGCGGCCGGCTGCGTCGTCTTCCAGATGGGCACCAGGCCAGCTGGACCGGGTGGGACGGAGGTGAGCGGGGGGCGGGTCCTGATCTGCACCGCCCAGGGTGGCGATCTGGGCCAGGCCCGGGACCGGGCCTACGCCGGTCTGGCCTCGATTAGCTTTGCCGGGATGAGGTACCGTCTGGACATCGGTGCCTGACTGAGCCCGGTCCCTAGGGCCGGGCCTGACGGTGGCCGGAGCCCGATTCCTCTCGAGGTGTCCCACTTGTCCGACGCGCCCTCCTTCGCCCACCAGGCGACCGGGGACCTGGCTAGAGTCCGCCGGGTCCTCGAGGACAAGCTGAGCCAGCTGGCGGCCGAGGAGTCGTCGCTGGCGGTCGCCACTCCCGAGCTGGGCAGCCAGGTCCAGTACGGCAAGCGGGCCGGCGACCACGTCGCCGAGGTGGCCGACCGGATGGCCCGCTCAAGGGCCGCGGGTGAGCTGGAAAAGCTGGAGGACGAGGTGAGGGCCGCCCTGGCCAAGCTGGCAGCGGGAACCTATGGCGTCTGCCAGGACTGCGGCCAGGAGGTGCCCGAGGGGCGGCTGGCGGCCCTTCCCTGGGCGATCCGCTGCGTCGCCTGCCAGAGCCGGCTGCGCCGCTAGCATCCCTCGGCCCGGCCTGGTCCCGGGTTCGCGCCAGCGCCGCCGGTGCGGTTACCCTTGGCAGTTCATGGCCCCGATCGGACTGATCGAGAGCTGCCTGCGTCACGGGCAGCAGACGCTGCTCCTGAGCCGGATGCGGACTCGGCACCTCCTCTCCCTCATCGAAAGGCTGGACGGGTGCGGGTACGTCGGCTTGGACGTGTTCGGCGGCGCCACCTTCCAGAGTTCGCTGGAGCACCTCGGCGAGGATCCCTTCGAGCGGCTCCAGGCGATCCGGGCCCAGGCCCGAACCCCCCTCGTGGGCCTGATCCGGGGCCAGGCCCTGCTCGGCTACCGGCCGCTCCCTGACGACGCCGTCGACCGCTTCATCGAGCTCACCGCCGAGTGCGGACTCGACGTCTTCCGTTGCTTCGATCCCCTCAACGACATCCGCAACCTGGCCCATGTCGCCGAGGCGGTGCTGGCGACGGGCAAGCACCCCGAGGGGACCCTGGTCTACACCGAGAGCCCGGCCCACTCGGTGGAGAGCTTCATCGGCCTGGGCGCGGAGCTGGCCGGCCTCGGCTACCGCAGCCTTTGCCTCTTCGACCCGGCCGGCCTGCTCGGTGCCGGTTCGGCCCGAGCCCTGGTCCAGGGCCTGCGGGAGCGGACCGGGCTCCCGGTCAGCGTCCACTGTGCCACCATCACCGGCCAGGCCTCCTTCGCCTACCTGGCCGCCGCCGAGGCCGGCGCCGCCAGCCTCGACGTCTGCCTCTCGCCGTTGGCCGGGGGGGCCTCACTGCCGAGTACCGAGGGGGTCTACGCCGCCCTCGGGGGGACTGACCTCCAGCCCGAGATCGACGAGCGGCTGGTGCTGGCGGCCGCCGATGCCCTCGACGAGGTGATGCCCCTCTACCGGGCGATCGCCGACCCGAGCGGGTGGCAGTACGACTCCTCGACGCTTCGGACCCAGCTGGCGCCATCGGTCCTGGAGCACCTTCGCCAGGAGTGCGAGTCCCAGGGGGCCCAGGGCAAGCTCGCCGCCGTCCTCGAGGAGATCCCCCGGGTGCGGGCCGAGATGGGCTTCCCGCCGCTGATCACCCCGATCGCCCAGATCGTGGTCACCCAGGCGGTCGCCAACGTCGCCTCCGGGCAGCGCTACCTGACCGTGGCTCAGGAGATCAAGGACTACTTCCTTGGACTCTTCGGCCAGCCGCCGGGCCAGGTCGACCCGGAGATCCGCAAGCTGGTGATCGGTGCCGAGGAGCCGATCACGGTCCGACCCGCCGAGGTCCTCGACCCGGCCCTCGACGAGACCCGAAGGACCCTGGCCCGCCAGGGCTGGCCCAAGGCGACCGACTCCCAGGTGCTCAGCTTCCTACTCTTTCCCGAGGCCACGGCAGCCCTGCTCCGGGGCGAGGCCCGGGTGGAGCGGCTTGAGGACGAGCCGGAGCCGCCGGCGCCGGCAACCCCTTCGGCGCTCGTCGACGGCGGCGACCTCTCCGAGCCCATCGGCGACGCCGCCGCGATCCCCCTCACCGAACCGCCGCCGTCATCCCCATCCCCGGAGCCGCCGCCCAAGCCCGCCGCTCCCGCCCGGGAGTTCTCGGTGGATGTCGACGGCGAGGTCTTCACGGTGCGGGTCACCGCCACTGACGGGGGCACCCTGGGCGGGGGCCAGGCGACCACGGGCGACCCGCCCGCCCCAGCCCCGGGAGGGGCCGGAGGCGACGGGGTCAGGGCCCCCATGCAGGGGCTGATCGCGCGGATCCCGGTGGCGGTAGGTGACCCGGTCACGGTCGGCCAGACCGTGGTCGTGCTCGAGGCGATGAAGATGCAGAACGACATCCCCTCGGACCGGGCCGGCGCGGTCACCGCGGTCCTGGTCGAGGTGGGCCAGGTGGTGAGCAGGGGTGACGTCCTGGTCCAGGTCGGCTAGCTCTGGTGGGTGCCTTCCGGAGCGTTCTGATCGCCAACCGCGGCGAGATCGCGGTCCGGGTGATCCGGGCCTGCCGCGACCTGGGGTTGCGCTCGGTCGCCGTCTACTCCGAGGCGGACCGGGGCGCGCTTCACGTCCGGCTCGCCGACGAGGCGGTGGAGATCGGGCCGGCGATTCCCAGCGAGTCCTACCTCAACTTGGACCGGGTGATCGCGGCGGCCAGGCAGTCCGGGGCCGAGGCGATCCACCCCGGTTACGGCTTCCTCTCCGAGAATCCCCTCCTGGCCGAGGCCTGCGCCGGGGCCGGGCTCACCTTCGTCGGGCCGCCGGCGTCGGCCATGCAGGCGATGGGGGACAAGGTCCGGGCCCGCCGCCGGATGGAGGAGGCGGGGGTGCCGGTGGTGCCGGGGACCGAGGCCATCTCCGACCTGGCCGAGGCCCGCGCCCGCGCCCTTGAGATCGGCTTCCCGATCCTGGTCAAGGCCTCGGCCGGAGGCGGCGGGATCGGCATGCGCGAGGCCTCCGACGAGGCCGAGCTGGAGGCGGCGATCACCAGCTGCCAGGAGTCGGCCCAGCGCTTCTTCGGCGATCCCCGGGTCTTTCTCGAGCGCCTGGTCGCCGACCCGCGCCACATCGAGATCCAGGTCCTGGCCGACAGCCAGGGCAACACGATCCATCTCGGTGAGCGCGAGTGCTCGATCCAGCGCCGTCACCAGAAGCTGGTCGAGGAGTGTCCGTCGACCGCGATCAGCCCAACGGTCCGCGAGGAGATGGGCCAGGCGGCGATCAAGGCGGCGAAGGCGGTCGGCTACGTCAACGCCGGCACCGTCGAGTTCATCGAGTCGCACGGTTCCTTCTACTTCCTGGAGATGAACACTCGGCTCCAGGTCGAGCACCCGGTCACCGAGCTGGTCACCGGCATCGACCTGGTCGCGGCCCAGCTGGCAGTGGCCCAGGGGGAGCCGCTGGCCTGGCGCCAGGAGCAGATCGAGTGGCGGGGCTGGGCCATCGAATGCCGCATCAACGCTGAGGATCCGTTCCACGATTTCCAGCCCACCCCGGGCCGGGTCACCGCTTACCACGAGCCCTCCGGGGCCGGGGTCCGGGTCGACAGCTCGCTGGCGGGGACGGGCACGGTGAGCCCCTACTACGACCCGATGGTGGCCAAGCTGATCGTCTCCGGGGCGAGCCGGGAGCAGGCGATCGGACGCGCTCGGCGAGCCCTCTACGAGTACCTGATCGGGGGGATAACCACCAACATTCCCTTCCATGCCGCCCTGCTCGAGGAGCCCGACTTCCGCCAGGGACACCTGACGACCGCCTTCATCCCCAACCATCCAGACCTCCTGCCCCGAGCAGCGGCTTGGCGGGACGAGCAACCCCAGGCGCTCCGCCAGCTCGGCTCGGATGGCCGCCGGGTCGCGGCGATCGCCGCCGCCGTCAGCGCCGCCCAGTAGCTCCGGCCGCGACCCCCGGGTTCGCCGCCGGCTCAGCCGCCGGCGCTGTCGTCCGGCTCGGGATGGATCACCACCTGGTAGGCGCTCTCCATCGGCGTGTTGTCGATGTCGGCCAGGGGCGGGCCCACGGTGAGGGTGACCGCCGCCGAGGACAACCTTGACACGGTCACCGTCTCGGTGCGGGTGAAGGCGGAGTAGGCGAACTGGGCGCCGGCGATGACGCGACCGTTGACGCTGAGCAGGATCGACTGCGCCCCGAGCGTGGCCGGGTTGAGGTCGGCGTCAAAATGGATGGTGAACACGGTGGTCTGGCTGGTGGTGAGGGCGGAGACACTGAGGACCAGAGGGCCGTGCGGCACCGGCGTCAGAATACCCGGGATAACGCTGGTGATCTGTGATGTGGTGCCACTGGTTGCAACCACCACCGTTTCGGGCAGGAAAGCCGGCCCCGTCGAGCTCGTGGCATCGCGGACCAGGCGCAGGTCGATGGTGTAGTACGCCGACGTCAATGTCGCTGTCCCCGGGGTGGTCGAGACGGCGTAAAAGCGGTCGAACCGCCCCGGCAGAGCGACCGTCGGAGCCAGGGCCGTGCCCGGGGCGAGGAGCGCGTTGATCGAGGCCGTCGCCCCGGCGCCGCCGGTCACCTGCAGCTGGGCCAGGCTCGACGCGGTCGCGAGGGCCCTTTGCGCTGAGGGATCGACGGCGACGGTGGACTGGGACCCACCCGAGACGAGGACGCTCTCGATCCCGTCGCTGTCAGTCGCCGGGTCCGCCACCAGGGCTGAGAGCTCGTCGCCGGTCGGATCCCAGACCGGGTCGCTGACCCCGGTCAGCTGGCCGAGCAACCCGCCAACCTGGGACTTGAGGTCGAGGGCGCTGAGCTGTCCGGGCTGGCCCGGCGGGGTGGAGACATAGGCGAGATAGGTGCCGCTCGGGTCAAAGCTGAGCCCGCTGACCAGGTCGCCCGAGGAGGCGGTGAGGAGGTCCTTGCTCGACCCGCCCAGGTCGGTGGTGTCGGCGATCGACTCGACCCCGTCGCTGTCCTCGATGTAGGCGAGGGTGCCGGTCGAGGACCAGGCGGGCAGGCCGACCAAGCCGCTCAGCGTCGTCGCCGTCCCTGCTGGGAGCGAGTACGCGGTCGGGACCCCGTCGGGCCGGGCGAAGAGCGCCTGGGCCGAGGGCGCCATCGAGAAGTAGCCGGTCGGATCCAGCCGGACCGTGGGGAAGACGGGGCTGACCTGGCCGTCTAGGCTCACCTCACGGAGCTGCCCGGCGGCCGCGTAGATCAGGTCGCCATTGTCGATCCAGGCCAGTCCGGGATCCGACTCGGCCGAGGTGGCCAGGGTCTCGGGGGTGCCACCTCCCCCCGCCGGAACCACCATCAGCGAGAGCGTGCTCCCGGTGCCGGCGCTCCAGTAGGCGATGTCCTGGCTGTCCGGCGAGGCGACCGCCCCGAAGGCGTCGGTGGCGATGACCCGGAGCGACGGGGTGAGCTGGTACAGGGTGCCGAAGCTTGGCCCGGCGCTGGCCGGGGAGGCGGTCGGGGTCGGGCTCGGCGAGGGGGAGTCGGCGGGCGGGGCCGCGACTCCGGCCACCAGGAGGGCGCCGTCGGTCATGTAGCTGACCGCGATGGCCGGCCCTGGGAGGGTGACCTTGGAGACCGAGACGACGGTGGGGATGCCGCCCTGGGGGGTGGCCGGGGACGAGCCGGTGCCGAATGGGATCACGATCGCGGTTGGGGCCACGGCGCCGTTCTGGGCCTTGGCGTCCTCCTGGGGAATGGTGACCACGTAGCCGACGTTGGGGGCGAGCCCGTGAGCCGGTGAGACCAAGAGCGTCTTCGGGTTGGGCCAGCGGACCTGGAACGACACCGCCGGCTTGATCCGCAGACCCTGGACCACCGCGGTCTCGTCCATCGGGCGGTTGAAGCTGATCTTGATCGCCTGGGTGACCGGGAGCCGGTGCTGGCCGGCGACGGCCGCCCTGATCTGGACCTGGCCCCGCTCGAGGGGAGGGGCGACCACCGAGGCGAACACGACCGCGGCCGCCGCTAGGACGGCGACGCCCGCCCCGGCCGAGAGCGGGATCGCCAGCCGCCGGGACCGCCTGCTGGTGCCGCGCCTGGCCCGTGACTCCCGGGCCAGGTTGCCCGCCTCCCGGATGAGGTTGGCCCGCAGCCGGGCCTGGAAGTCGGGGTCGGGCTGGGCCGGACCGCCGGCCAGGAGCTGCTGGCGGATCGTCTCGCTGGTCTGGAGCAGCTCCGGGGCGGACTCCCCGCCCCGCTCTTGGAAGATGGCCAATAGCTCGGGGTCGCCGCCTTCAGGAAGGGCCGGGCCCGGGCGCCTCCGCCACCAGCGCGGCCGGCTACTCATCGCCTGGCGCCAGGGTGGCGTCCTGGGGACGGAGGGCGGCCCGGACGGTGGCGGTCCCGCGGTAGATCAGCAGCTTGATCGCCCCTTCGCTCTTGCCCAGGATCTGCCCGATCTCGGCCAGGGGGAGGTCCTGGGCGTACTTCAGGGTCATCGCGTTCCTCTGCTGCTCGGGGAGGGCATCGATCGCCTGCCAGATCTGCCCCAGGCCGAGCCGCTCCGCGACCAGGTCGTCGACCGCGACCCCGGGGGCGGGGAGCTCGGGACCGCTGTCGAGGCTGTCCTCGGTGCGCTTGCGCGAGCGGTAGTGGTCGGTGATGGTGTTGATGGCGATCTGGTAGAGCCAAGCCGAGAAGGGATGGCCACTGGGCCGGTAGCGCCCGATCGCCCGGAGCGCCTTGAAGAAGACCTCGCTGGTGATGTCCTCGGCCAGCTCGGCGCTGCGCACCCGGGCGGCCACGTACCGGTAGATCTGGGGGAAATAATGGTCATAGAGTTCGCCGAAGCCTTCCGGGTCATCCTTTGCCCGGGCGATCAGCTCTTCCTCCCGCTCCGGCGGAAGCCTGGCCGCCCAGCTCATCGGGCCGGAACCACAAACGCTGGCCGGGGGCAAGCGGTTACGACCTTCAGGCTCTCTCTCGACCCCACCTGGCAACGGTACCCCGCCGGTCGCGCTCGGAGCCGCCGGGGAGTGGGGGGCAAAGCCCAAGCCCGGCCCGAAGCCCAGGGGGCGTGCCGCGGTCGAGGCCCTGGACCGCGACCCGGCCGCATCGCCCCCCATGACCGAGCCCCAACGCTCCGCCTGAGGCGGCGGTTACGCCGGTCTGCCAGGATCACTCCGATGGCGGAGCTGGAGGCGCTGGAAGCGCTCCTCGAGGACTCCTGGGCCAGGGCCGGGCCCCCTGGCGGTGCGGACCTTTCTCCGCGAGCAGCGCTTCTGCGCACTGGCGACCACCAGCCCGGGGGGTGACCCCCACCTGGTCCCGGTCGGCTTCCTCTACCTCGACGACACCAGCTTCTGGCTCCCCACCGGGGCCGGTGCGGTCCGGCTGGCCGATCTTCGAAAGCGGCCTCGGGCCGCGCTTATGGTGGGCCAGGGTGTGGGCGCCCAGCACCAGCTGGTCCTGGTCCGGGGACCGGTTCGGATCCATCCCGGGCAGGACCTGCGGGGGGTCGTCGCCAAAGCGGCGGGGGAGAAGCTCGGGGACACCGACTGGGCCAGCTCCTGGCTCGAGCTCCGGCCGACCAGCGTGCTCGCCTACTCCGGCTAGGCGACTCCCTGGCGCAGGGAGGCGGACTCGGCCCGCCGCCTATACTCAGTCGAGGTGACGATGGCCCTGCCGCGGCAGCGACCCTTGCCGGGCGGTCGATCTTGATCGACCGCTACGCCCCACAGGAGTTGCGGGAGCTGTGGTCGGACCAGAACCGGCTTCGCCTCTGGCTCGAGGTCGAGCTGGCGGTCTGCCAGGCCCGGTCCAGCCAGGGCGAGTTCCCCAAAGAGGAGATGGACCTGCTGCGCCGGGCCCAGCCACCCCTGGTCGAGCGGGTGGCCGAGCTCGAGGCCGAGCAGGGTCACGACCTGGCGGCGTTCGTGAGCGCGGTCCAGGAGCAGCTCGGCCCCGAGGGCGGGCAGATCCACCTCGGCCTGACCAGCCAGGACGTGGTCGACACCGCCCTGGCGCTCCAGCTCCGGGCCGCCAGCCAGGTGATCGAGACCGACCTCGACCGGCTCCTGGACCGGCTCGGGGGGCTGGCCCGGCGCCACCGCCTGACCCCGATGGCGGGCCGGACCCATGGGATGCACGCCGAGCCGGTCACCTTCGGCTTCGTTCTGGCCAACCACCTCGACGAGCTCGATCGCTCCCGGGCCCGGTTCCGGGCCGCCGCCCTCGAGGTCGAGGTCGGCAAGCTCTCGGGGACGGTGGGCACCCACGCCACCTTGTCCCCCGAGGTGGAGGTCCTCGCCCTCCGCGAGCTCGGCCTGGTTCCCGCGGCGATCACCACCCAGGTCGTGGCCCGGGACCGCCACGCCAGCTACCTCTGCGCGCTGGCGCTCCTGGGCTCCGTCTGCGAGCGGCTGGCGATCACCCTGCGCCACCTCCAGCGGACCGAGGTGGGCGAGGTGCGCGAGCCCTTCGGCGCCGGGCAGAAGGGCTCGTCGGCGATGCCCCACAAGCGCAACCCGGTCAAGCTCGAGCAGGTCTCCGGACTGTGCCGGCTGCTCCGGGGCTTCGCCCTGACCGGCCTTGAGGACATCGCCCTCTGGCATGAGCGCGACATCTCCCACTCCTCGGCGGAGCGGGTCGCCCTGCCCGACGCCACCATGGCCACGGCCCACGTCCTGCGCACCCTGGACCAGGTCCTGGCCGGCCTCGAGGTCGACGAGATGACGATGCGGTGCAACCTCGAGCGCCGGGGCCAGATCTCCCAGAGCCAGCAGCTGCTCCTGGCGCTGATCCGGGCGGGCAGGAGTCGGGAGACCGCCTACCGCCTGGTCCAGGCGCTGGCGCTGGGCGCTGACCACCCTGGCGGCGACTTCCGCCAGGCGGTCGAGGCCAGCCCCGAGGTGGCCTCGGCCCTGACCACAGAGCAGGTTGCCGCCTGCTTCGATCTCGAACCGTACCTGCGCTGGGTCGGGGAGAGCTTCCGGCGCCTCAACCTGCTTGAGAAGGCCGCGGCCGAAGCCGCGGCGGTGGGCGGTGGCTGAGCCAGAGGCCCGCCCGGACGGGGTGGGCGAGGTCGAGCTGCCCGGGCTGGCCCTCTACCGGAGGGGCAAGGTGAGGGACACCTTCGACCTCGGCGAGCGCCTCCTGATGGTCTCCACCGACCGCATCTCCGCCTTCGACACCGTTCTCCCGACCCTCATCCCCGACCGGGGCCGGGTCCTGACCGCGATGTCCCGGTACTGGTTCCGGGCCACCTCCGACCTGGTTCCCAACCATCTCCTCGAGGATGACGTCCCCGAGCTGCCCAAAGCTGCCTGGGAGCGGATCCGGGGGCGCTCGATGCTGGTTGCCAAGGCCGACCGGATCGACATCGAGTGCGTCGTCCGCGACCGGCTGGCGGGAAGCGGCTGGCAGGAGTACCGGGAGTCGGGAACCCTGGCCGGCGAGCCCCTGCCTCGGGGGCTGGCCTTCGGCGCCGAGCTGCCTGAGCTGCGCTTCACCCCGGCCACCAAGAACGACCACGGCCACGACGAGAACATCAGCCGGGCCCGGCTCGCCGAGCTGGTCGGGGCCGAGCTCGCCCGCCGCCTTGAGGACTTCAGCCTGCGCCTCTTCCGGCTCGCCCAGGTCCACTGCCAGGAGTCGGGCTTCGTGCTGGTGGATAGCAAGTTCGAGTTCGGCATGATCGCCGGGGCCCTGATCCTGATCGACGAGCTGCTGACCCCGGACTCGTCCCGCCTCTGGGACCTGGCCCAGGTGGGGAGCGAGACCCCCCACGGGTTCGACAAGCAGCCGGTCCGCGACTACCTGCTCGCGACCGGCTGGGACCGGAACCCGCCCGCACCGGAGCTCCCCCCAGAGCTGGTCGAGGAGACCCGCCGGCGTTACCTGGAGGCCTCGAGACGGATCACCGGCAGCGCTTTGTAGCGGAGGTCGTGGTCAGCCTCAAGGGGGTGATCAACGACCCCCAGGGCCTGGTGGTGGAGGACGCCCTCCACCACCTCGGCTACCCCGAGGTCGTCGGCGCCCGGGTCGGCAAGTTCATCAGCCTCGAGCTGGACGTTGAGGACCTGGCCTCGGCCCAACTCAGGGTCGACGAGATGTGCCAGCGTCTGCTCTGCAACGGCGAGATCGAGGACTACCGCTTCGATCTCCAGCCGGGGCCGGGGTGAGCGTCCGCTTCGGGATCGCGGTCTTCCCCGGCACCTGGAGCGACCGGGACTGCGCCCACGCCGTCGAGCTGGCCGGGGCCGAGGCGGTCCAGCTCTGGCACGGCGACCGGGACCTGAAGGGGGCCGACGTGGTCATCCTTCCGGGTGGCTTCGCCTACGGCGACTACCTCCGCACCGGCGCCATCGCCCGCTTCGCCCCGCTCATGGCCGCGGTCCGGGAGCACGCCGCCTTGGGCGGGCTGGTGCTCGGCATCTGCAACGGCTTCCAGATCCTCTGCGAGGCGGGGCTGCTCCCGGGCGCGCTCCTGCGCAACTCCAGCCTGCAGTTCCGCTGCCAGCCTTGCTGGCTGCGGCTGGAGGCGCCCGCGGCCGCCTTCTTCGGCCAGTGCCAGCCGGGCGGGCTGCTCCGGCTGCCGATCTCCCATGGTGAGGGCCGCTTCTACGCCGACAAGGAGACCATGGCCCAGCTCAACGGCGAGGGCCGGGTCGCCCTGCGCTACACGGACGCGGGCGGCCGCCTGACCGACCCCGCCAACCCCAACGGCTCCCTCGAGGCCGTGGCCGGGATCCTCAGCGAGGGCAGGAACGTGCTCGGGCTGATGCCCCACCCGGAGCGGGCCTGCGAGCCCCTGCTCGGGTCCAGCGACGGCCTGCTCATGTTCCGGTCGCTGATCGGGCAGCTCGGGTCCCGGACCTGATGAGGTCGGCGCCCGCCGACACCAGACCATCGCCGGCCGAGCTCGCCGAGCTCGCTTTGACCGAGGCCGAGTACCACTCGGCCTGCGCCCAGCTGGAGCGCAGCCCCAACCGGCTCGAGCTGGGCATGCTCGGCGCGCTCTGGTCCGAGCACTGCTCCTACAAGACGTCCCGGGCCCTGCTGCGCCAGCTGCCCTCAAAGGGCGAGCGGGTGGTCCAGGGGCCGGGCGAGAACGCGGGCGTCCTCGATCTGGGCCAGGACCTGCTCTGCTGCTTCAAGATCGAGTCCCACAACCACCCGAGCGCGGTCGAGCCGGTCCAGGGCGCCGCGACCGGGGTGGGCGGCATCCTCCGCGATGTCTTCGCCATGGGGGCGCGACCGGTCGCCCTCCTCGACGGGATCCGCTTTGGCGACCTGGGCGAGCCCGGGCAGCGCCAGCGCTTCGCCCGGGTGGTCGAGGGCATCGGCTGGTACGGCAACTGCGTCGGGGTGCCCACCGTCGGCGGCGAGACCCACTTCGACGCGCCCTACCGCCACAACTGCCTGGTCAACGCCATGTGCGTGGGCCTGACCTCGCCCCAGCACCTGCTCCGGGCCAGGGCCAGCGGCCCCGGGAACCCGGTCCTGCTGGTGGGGGCGGGCACCGGCCGGGATGGCATCCACGGCGCCACCTTCGCCTCGGTCCAGCTGGACCAGGCGGCGGAGACAAGGCGGCCGGCGGTCCAGGTCGGCAACCCCTTCTTGGAGAAGTGCCTGCTCGAGGCCTGCCTCGAGCTCGCCGGAGACCCCGACCTGATCGGGCTCCAGGACTGCGGCGCGGCCGGCCTGACCAGCAGCTGCGCCGAGATGGCCGACCGGGGCGGGGTCGGGCTCGAGATCGATGTCGCCCGGGTCAGCAGGCGAGAGGCGGGGATGACCCCGTACGAGGTCATGCTCAGCGAGTCCCAGGAGCGGATGGTGCTGGTGGTCCGGCGCGGGAGCGAGGAGCGGTTCCGGGCTAGCTTCGAGCGCTGGGGGCTGCACAGCGACGTGATCGGCCAGGTCACCGAGGAGCCCGTCTTCCAGATCCGGGAGGGGGGCCGCGAGGTCGCCTCGCTGCCGCTCGAAGTGCTGGTTTCCGGCTTCCCCGAGCGCCACCCGAAGGCGGTAGCGCCCGACCTCTCCCGCGAGCTTGCCGCCGACCCCCTGGCCAGGACCCCACCCTGGTCGGCGGCAGAGGCGTGGCTCCGGCTGCTGGGTTCGCCCAACTGCGCCGACCTCACCTGGGTCTGGCGCCAGTACGACCACCA